>NZ_PGDQ01000007.1 GCF_003073135.1 Euzebya rosea | reverse complement strand
GTTGACGCCGGCCCAGTTGACGCCGGCCCAGTTGACGCCGGCCCAGTTGACGCCGGCCCAGTTGACGCCGGCCCAGTTGACGCCGGCCCAGTTGACGCCGGCCCAGTTGACACCGGCCCAGTTGACACCGGCCCAGTTGACACCGGCCCAGTTGACGCCGGAGGTGGAGACGGGGGTGATGGTCGTGGTGGTCATGTGGGTGAACCTCTTTCGTGATCTGCGTGGTGGGGTGATCTGTGTGCTGCTGCGTGCGGTGGTGACTGCGGCGGTTGTCGCGACTGCGGCGTCTCGGGCTCGAGCTCGGGCAGCCGTCGGGGGCTGGAACGGGGGTCAGCGTCCGGGCAGGACGAAGCCCAGCCCCGTGGTGAGGATCTGGTGCCAGCGGGGTCGCGTGGCCTTCGTTGCGGCGACCGGCAACATGGGTCCACGTGGTCCGAGTCGTTCGGGTCGTCCCCCGACGACCCGTTCGTCGATGATCACGGCCATTTCGTGCTCCTCTCGGGTGAAGATTCCAGCGATGTGCTAAGACCCGTACGGCGCGTGCCGAAAACAAGAGCGCACAACCGAAACCAGGAGGGCCTTCCTCCCTTGTCCCGTCATGCGGGGTCATCCCCGTCGTCCGTTGTCAGGTGCAGTGCCCGTTGTGGCTGCGCCTGCGACGACGTATTCGGTTGTAACCCTCGACCAACGCTCGAGGGACCAGGCGCGGACACCCGAGGCGTCCGTGCCGCCGGGCGATGGTTCCAACGGACTATTCGCCTGCCTACTCGGGGTGGAAATGGCTAGCCCGTCCGGCAGCGCGACCGTGGGCCCTGTTGCCCTGCTCGGTGTGCTCGCCGGGTTGCTGTGGGTGATCTTCCCGCCCGCGTTCGGCCCGACTGGCACGCCGATGGTCACGGTCGGTATCGTCCTCGCGGTTGCATTTGTCACGGTGGAGATGTGGCCCCTCACGCTCGAGATCCGCGGCGACACGCTGAACCTCACGCTCAGTGGTGTCGTGGTGATCGTGGGACTATTTTTCGCCGGACCGCTGGTAACGCTCGTCGCTCGGCTGGTCGGCGCGGGGTTGTCCCTGGCGTTCCGCTGGCACAACGCCCCCGCCAAGCTGGTGGTCAACCTCACGGCCATGGTCGTGGAGGTGTGGGCCACCGCCGCCGTCCTCGCAGTCGTGTTGCCGACCGGACGGGTCGTCCAGGTCCTGGAGTGGTTCGGCGTGCTGCTGGCCGGCGTCGCCGGCGAGGTGGGCATGAGCGTGGTCGTCCTGGCCGCGATGCGGATGATGGTCGGTGCGGTCCAGCGCGACACCCTGCGGGCCCTGTGGACCGGCGTCGTGGCCTCGACCCTGATGGTCTGGGTGTTCGCCGTCCTCTCGTTGTCCCTGGTCGAGATCGATCCCTGGCTGCTCGGCGTCGTGGTCGCGGCGATGGCCCTGCTCATCCACTCCAACCGCCAGCGGCACGACCTGAACCTCCGCTACCAGTCCCTGCGCGGCCTGTACCGGTTCATGACCAGGGTCGACGAAGCCGAGGACACCACGGCGATGGCCAGCCGCATCCTCGACGAGGCCGCCGAGGTCGTGGGGGCGATCCGAGCGGCGTTGTTCGTCGTCGACGACAGCCGGACGACCAGGCTCTCCAACGCACGTGGATCGCTGGGTGTGACGTGGGTGCCACGCGAGCAGGTGGAGGCCCTTGCCGCCGACGTGGGGTCATCGGCACGCCTCGTCGATCCCAGCTGGGTGCAGGAGGACTACATGGAGCTGCTGGACCACGCCGAGCAGACCATCGTGGCCTCGTTGGGCAACCCCGACGTGACCGGCCTGCTCGTGCTCAGCGGCCGGCCGAGGCACCTGCCGGAGTTCGACGTGCGCGACGTCGAGCTCGCCGCGGCCGTCGCCCACCATGCCGGCGCCTCCCTGGCGGAGGCAAGGCTGCTCGACCGGCTCCGCGAGGAACGGTTCCGGGTCGAGCAGATGGGGCTGACCGACACCCTGACGGGCCTCCGCAACCGCGACGGGCTGATGCGCGACGTCCCCAGGATGGATGCCGGCGCGGTCATCGTCCTGGGGCTCAGGGACCTCGTGGAGATCAACGGGGCGCTCGGCCACGAGGTCGGGGAACGCATGGTGCTGGTGGCCGCGCAGCGTCTGCGGCGCATGGCCGACCAGCACGCCATGATCGCGGCCGCGTTCGGCGGCGGTCGGTTCGCCCTGGTGGCTCCCGACGCCACGACCGTCCTGGCCGGCAGCGACCTGTGTCGTCAGCTGCTGCAGGAGGTCTCGGGGCCGATGGAGGACGGCCCGTTGGCCCTCGACATCAGCCCGGTGCTGGGCATCGCCTTGGCGCCGACCCACGGGTTCGAACCCGCCGAGCTCGTCCGGGCGGCGGACAAGGCGCTGGGACAGGCGATCGACAACGGCATGGGCGTGGCGTGGTTCGACGCCGACTACGACCGCGAGAGCACCGAGCGGCTGCACCTGGCCGGTGAGCTGCGGCGTGCGCTGGACCAGGGCCACCTGACCGTGGCCTACCAGCCGAAGGTCGACCTCGCCAGCGGGCGGGTGGTGGGGGTCGAGGCGCTGGCCCGCTGGCCCCACGCCGAGCGTGGCATGATCCCGCCGACCGAGTTCATCGACGTGGCCGAGCGGACGGGCCTCATCCGTCCGCTGACCCTGGTCATCACCCAGCTGGCCCTCGCACAGGCCGACGAGTGGCGACGTCAGGGCCTCGACCTGTCCATGTCGATCAACCTCTCCATCGCGGTGATGCAGGACGCGTCGATGGCGCGGCAGATCGTGGCCCTCGTCCGGTCCCACGAGATCCCGCCGGAGCGCATCATCGTGGAGATCACCGAGTCCCAGGTCATGGAGGACGTCGAGCGCGGCAGCGGGATGCTGGCCATCTTCGGTGCTGCTGGGGTGTCGCTGTCCGTCGACGACTTCGGGACCGGCTACTCCTCGCTGTCGCAGGTGAAGAACCTGCCGGTGCAGGAGCTGAAGATCGACCGGTCCTTCGTCATGGACATGGCCAGCAACCGCACCGACCAGGTCATCGTCACCTCCGTCCTGCGGCTGGCGGAGGAGCTCGACCTGCGCGTGGTGGCGGAGGGCATCGAGAACGAGACCGTCCGGCGCATGCTGGAGGACCTCGGGTGCCACCACGCACAGGGCTTCCTGTTCGCCAAGCCACTGCCCGCCTCCCAGATCCCCGCCGCGGTCCGCGACATCGAGTCCCGTCCCCGCGGGGACGTCGCCGCCCCGCTTCCCCTGCGACGCCGGTTCGACGGCCTCGGCTGAGCCCTGCCGGACCCTCGGCGACGGCCTCGGGAGCCGGTTGGGTGACCGTGGTCACCTGCGCTAGGTTCCAGCCAACGACAGCCGAGGAGCAACCGTCCGGCAATGGCCGGGCGACGAGGAGGAGCAGGCGATGGACTTCGCAACAAGCGAGCGTGTGCAGGGACTGCAGGCGCAGATCCGCGAGTTCATGGACGCTGAGGTGTTCCCGAACGAAGCGGTCTACGAGCACCAGATCCGTGACAGCGGCGATCCCCACCACCACCCGCAGATCGTGGAGGACCTGAAGGCCAAGGCCAAGGCAGCCGGCCTGTGGAACCTGTTCCTGCCCGACGAGGAGTGGGGTGCCGGGCTGACCAACCTCGAGTACGCGCCGCTGGCCGAGCTCATGGGGCAGGTCTCCTTCGCCCCCGAGGTCTTCAACTGCAACGCCCCCGACACCGGCAACATGGAGGTGCTGGCCAAGTACGGCACCCGAGCACAGCAGGAGCAGTGGCTGGTCCCGCTGCTGGACGGCCAGATCCGGTCCTGCTTCTCCATGACCGAGCCGGCCGTTGCGTCCTCCGACGCCCGCAACATCCAGTCCCGCATCGAGCGGGACGGCGACGAGTACGTCATCAACGGCCGCAAGTGGTGGACCTCCAACGCCGGGCGGGCGAACTGCACGGTCTCGATCTTCATGGGGATCACCGATCCCGACGCCGATCCCCACCGGCAGCAGTCGATGATCATCGTGCCGCTGGACACCCCCGGGATCACGACCCATCGCAACCTGACGGTCTTCGGCTACGAGGACCCCGAGGGCCACATGGAGATGTCCTTCGAGGACGTTCGTGTCCCCGCCGAGAACCTGCTGCAGGAGGAGGGCGACGGGTTCCGCATCGCCCAGGGACGCCTCGGCCCCGGCCGCATCCACCACTGCATGCGGCTGATCGGCCTCGCCGAGCGGGCGCTGGGTGCCATGGTCCGGCGGGTCGCCGAACGCGAGGCCTTCGGCAAGCCGATCGCCCAGCAGGGCGTGGTGCAGGAGTGGATCGCGGAGTCCCGCTGCGAGATCGAGCAGGCGCGCCTCCTGACCCTCAAGGCGGCATGGATGATGGACACCGTCGGCAACAAGGCTGCCCGGACGGAGATCGCCGCGATCAAGGTCATCGCCCCGTCGATGGCCTGTCGGGTCATCGACCGCGCCATCCAGGCACACGGTGGGATGGGTGTCTCCCAGGACACCTTCCTCGCCCGCGCCTACGCCGGCGCCCGCTCCCTCCGCCTCGCCGACGGCCCCGACGAGGTCCACAAGATGTCCATCGCGAAGGGCGAGTTCAAGCGAAGCCTGAACTCGTGACAGGCCGGGGGGCGAACGCACGGATCCGTCAGGATGCGAGCGTTCGGGCCAGTTCAAGTGAAGCCTGAACTCGTGACAGTCTGATCAGTCGGCGGCGATCTCCACGCCGTCGACCTCGACGGTCAGGTCCTCCAGCACCGGGGGACCGGCGGCGAGGATGACCTCGCCGATCTCGGCGCCGACCAGCTCGTCGCGCTCCAGCAGGGCGTCGCGGAGGGCCTCCACGAGGTGGCGGTTGCGGTCGAGCGTGGCGACGGTCCGCTGGTGCGCCTCGTGCAGCAACGTCTCGACCTGGGGTCGCGCGACCTGATCGCGCAGGACCTGTCCGACCAGGTTGGTGCCCGACAGCGATGACTGCTGGACCGCTGCAAGGCTGACGAGCGAGTCGCCCATCCCGTGGATCCCGATGATCTCGCAGGCCGTCCGGGTGGCCGCGGCCAGGTCGGAGCCCGGCCCGGTCGACACGGCGCCGAACCAGAGCTCCTCCGCCGCCTTCCCGCCCATGGCGATGTCCACCATGTCGTGCAGCTCCTTGACGGTTCGGGTGTAGACCTCCTCGGTGTCCCCGTGGGCCAGCAGGCCCAGCGAGGAGCGACGCTTGACGATCGACAGGATCTCCAGGCGGCGGTGGCCGCTCAGGTGGGCCATGACGGCGTGCCCGGCCTCGTGGGTCGCGACGCGACGGCGTTCGGCGTCGGTGTAGGGGGCCGGCGTGGCCATCCCCACCTCGATGTCCAGCCGCGCCTGGGCGACGTCGCCGAAGGTCATCTGGTCGCGCCCGTTCTTGAGGGCGACGATGAGCGCCTCGTCGAGCAGGTTCTCGATCATGACCGGGGTGTACCCGAGGGTCTGGGATGCGATCTGGTCGCGCAGCGCCGGGTCGTCGAGGTCGGCGGCGTGGCTCTTGCGGGCCAGGTAGTAGTCGAGCAGGTCTCGCCGGGCAGGCTGGGCCGGCCGGTCGAAGGCCAGCTGCTTGTCGAACCGTCCGGGGCGCACGAGCGCAGGGTCCAGGTCGGCGGCGCGGTTGGTGGCCGCGATGACGAGGATGTTGTTGTACGGCGAGGTCCGGGCCTTGATCTGCCTGTCGGCGGGCAGGTAGGCGTTCAGCTTCTCCGCCCACCAGTTGCGGATCCGGATGCCCGCGGGCGGGGTGTCGAAGCTCTGCATCTGGATCAGCAGCTCGTTGACGACGCCGGCCGTGCCCTCGCTGGAGCCGAACGCGTTGGTCACCAGCCCGCCGCTGTGCGCCATCGCAGCGGGACCGGCGGGGGTCGCGTCGGCCCCGAAGGCGTCCGCGGTGGCCTGCAGGCAGCCGCTGCTCATGGCGTTGGTGCCGACGGGGGCGAACCCGGACGCCCGCATGCCGGAACGAGAGGTCGCGATCGCGTCGATCTCCTCGATGAAGCCGATCGCCCCACCCTCCTCACGGGCGACCTTGCGGAGCGCCGCGAAGTAGCTGCGGATGCGACGAGCCGTCGCGCCGTACCACATCGACTGGAACGACGTGGCGGACACGAAGAGGAACGGCACACCGGCCTCGTGGGCCATGGCCTTGGCGAGGTGGGTCTTGCCGGTGCCGGGTGGCCCCTCGAACAGCACGCCCCGGCGTGGGCGTCCCCCGAGCTGGCCGCGGTACAGCTTGTGGCCCATGAAGGTGTTGAGGGTGCGGGTGACCTCGTTGACGACCGGGTCGAGCCCGACGACGTCGGCGAACCCCGTCTCGATCTGCTCGGGTGCGTACCTGACGTGCGGCGAACGTCCGCTCATCAACGGCATCAGCATCGCGGCACCCAGGGCGAGGACGAGCACCACCGGCAGCAGCCACAGCTGCCAGCCGTCGGGCAGCGTCGGGACCTGCAGGAAGTTGATGGCGTCGCCCCGGACGATCCTCGACCACAGGAACAGGAAGGGGATGCCCAGGAGCAGCGCGAGGGCCTTCAGCCGGTGCTGCCGTGCATGCTCACGGGCCTGTCCGACGTCGGCGTGGTGTGCCGACACGAGGGCGCCGCCGAGGCGGTCCGCAACGCTGTGTGACAACGCGTTGGGTTGTGCGCCTTCGGTGTGGTCCTTGGCCTCCATACGGTCTGTCCCTTCGCCGTTCCCCGGTTCCCGCCCGCTCGCGGGCCGCCAGCCTCCCGCGGCTGGTGCTCCGGAGTATGACCAACTACGGGCAGTAATGCTAGGGGGACAGCGAATTCATCTCCGCGATTCAGGCGACAGTGCTGAGCGTGACCACGCTCGCGAGGCCCATCTGCGCCAGGTGGTAGGTGACGTGCACCACGGTGCGTCCGTGGGGGACGGGGGCCACGAAACGGTTCCAGCCGAGGACGCCGTCGGACGTGGCGAAGAGCAGCCCTCCGGCCATGACGAGGGGCGCCCGCGAGGCCACGGCCAGCAGCGCGGTCGCGCCCACCGCCAGGATGTAGACGCCGACGGCTCCCGCGAGCGGCCGGCCGCCGTGGTCACGGGCCCCGTCGGCGATCAGTCGCCCCACGAACGCCGCAGCGGGCACCACGAGGAGCGCTGCGAACCCGCCGGTCAGCCCGTCGGCGTGGGGGAGGAGTGCAGGGACGAAGGCGAGATGCCCGAGGAGGAAGGCCGCGAGGCCGCCGACGAACACGTCGAGCCGGGGCAGGAGGAGCACGTCGCCCACGAGGCTGAGGCCGAGGGCGACCACGACCCAGGTGCGGACGGTCGGATCGGCGTCGGGGACCGCCAGCACCCAGCCGATCAGCAGCACCATGACGGCGGGCTTGGCCACCTCCTCGACCCGGGGGCGGTCCGTCTCGACCGCCCACCAGTCCACGACGGCAGCGAGGAGGGGCAGGACGAGGAGGAGGGCGGTCGACTGCGACATGGTCGGCATGATGACGCATCGGGCCGTCCTGTCCCCAGCCGACACCCCAGGGCACGGTCACCTCGGCAGGGAGCGCGTCGGACGTGCACGCTGGGGCTCGTGCGTCGACGGATCGTGGTGGTCGGGGCCACCGGACGGACGGGTCGGGTGGTCGCCGACGAGCTGGCCGGACGTCGGCACGTCCTCCTGGTCAGCCGCCGGCCCGGTGCCCTCTCCAGCGTCGGTGAGTCCACCGACCTCCCGGTTCGCTGCGCCGACCTCGACGGCCTCGGGGGTGTGCTCGTCCCGGGCGACGTCGTGCTGAGCTGCGTTGGCCCCCACGACGTCGTCGGCGACCGGGTGGTCGACGCCACGGTCCGAGCCGGGGCCACGTACCTGGACGTGACCGGCGAACCGGCGTTCCTGTCCAGGCTGCACGCCGACCACGGCCCCCGCGCGGCTGCGGCGGGGACAAGCCTGCTGCCCGCCGTCGGATACGAGTACCTCCCGGGTCTGCTCCTCGCCGAGCTGGCGCTGCGGGCAGCCGGAACGGACGCGCGCCGGGTCGAGGTGGCGTACCTGGTCGACGGGGGCCTGGACGCCGGCAGCGCCACCGCACGGCGATCGCTCGTCCGGGCGCTGACCCGTCCCACGACGACGTTCCGGCGGGGCGCCCACCGCGAGGAGTCCGTCGCCGCCAGGCGGGGGGAGTTCCGCGCCGGTGGACAGCTGCACACGACGGTGTCGCTCGGGGGCCTCGAGGTCTGGGCCCTGCCGACCCGCTACCCCGAGCTCGACCGAGTCGACGTGCACACCGGCTGGTTCGGCGCGGCCGCACCGATGCTGCAGCTCGGGACCCTGCTGGCGGCCCCGGCGAGGATGTTCGGCATCGACCGCATGATGGACGGGGCGGTCGCGGCGCTCGGGGACGGCGACGTCGAGGGGCTGTCCACCGGGACCAGCCGGTTCGTCGTCCGGGTGCGGGACGGCCACGGTGAGCTGCTCGCACGGGAGGAGGCCGTGGCCGGCAACGCGATCGTGCTGGCGGCTCGGCTGGCCGCCGCGACGGCGGACGCGCTGGCGGACCGGCCGCTGGCCGACCTGCCGACCGGCGCGACCGACCCCGTGGCAGCGCTGGGGCTGCCCGAGGTCAGCCGGCTCGCGGAGTGGGCGGGCCTCGTCAGGCTCTGATCCGGGCCGTCCTCAGCGGGCGTCCACCAGCGCACCGGCAAGGACGTCGTGGCCGGCAGCGTTGGGGTGGATGTCGGGTTCGGCGTCCAGCATGTGGGTCGTGGCAGCCGTCGTGCCCTGCATCGGCGTGAAGCCGTCGGCGACGGCGACGCCACGGGCCGTGGCGACCTCGGCCGCCACCGCGTTGAGCCTGGCCACCATCGCGGAGGACTCGCGCTCCTGCGCGCTCTCGCCCAGCCCAAGGCTGAACGGGTTGTAGGTCTGCAGGAACACCACGCGAGCCGACCCGGCGGCCGACACCAGCCGGTCCATGACCTGCTCCAGGTTGGTCCGGTACCTCACCAGCGTCTCGTCGACGAGCTGCTGGCACGAGGCGTTGGTGAGGTCGGTCCCGCACTCCGGTGAGGTGAGGTGGTTCAGCAGGTCGTTGGCGCCGATGTCGATCACTACCCAGGCCGCAGCTCGCGAGCCCAGGACGGCTTCGGCGGCGTCCAGCTGCCCGCCGGTCAGCAGCGACCCGGACGTCTCGCCGGGCACGGCGAGGTTGACCAGTCCGTAGGGGGTGCCGTCGGCGTCGGCGACGAACCGGTGGAACCGGGACACGAAGCCGTCGCGGTTGTCCTCGACGCCGACGTTGGCGGCGAGGGAGTCACCCAGGGCCAGGACGATCGGATCGCCCGGCTCGTCCAGGCCCGCCAGGCGGCCACGTCCGATCCGCTCCGGTGGGGCCCGGACCGCATCGATGGCACCCGTCGCCTGGTCCCGGATGGCGGCCAGCAGGTCCCCGTCGGTCAGGACCTCGTCGGTCCCCCTGGTCCCGGTCACGACGAGCGCGTCGTCGGTGACGGTGATCGTCCGGACCACCGCGTCCTGGTCCTCCAGGGCGGCGTTGAGGTCGGTCACCGCCCCGAGCAACGACTGGATCGCGCCGGCGGCGAGGCTGGGAACCTGCACGGAGCCGAACTCCAGCGGACCGAGCTCGAGGTCGATCCCGCCGTCGACCGCGGAGATCGTGGCGTTGCCGGTCGCCTCGACACCGCCGGCCTTGAACACCGCTCGGAAGCCGATGTCGCCGGTCGCCGCGCGCAGGTCCAGCTCGACACGTCGCACGGGGACGTCATCGGCTGCGGCCAGGCCGTCCTGGACGACCGCCTGCAGCTCGGGTTCGGTGAGCTCCAGCTGGAACGAGGACTGTCCGGCAAGCCCCTCCAGCTTGTCCTCGGCGCTGGCCAGCTGTGCCTGATCGGCCATCTCGACGGCGCCGTCGGTGGTGGTCAACGCCTCGACCAGGTCCACCGCCACGATGGTCCCGTAGGTCCCGCCGGCGAGGAGCGCCAGCAGGAGGACCGTCCCGATGGGACGCCTGACCGAGCGATCACCGAACTGTGCGAGCAGGCCACTGATCAGCATCAGGGCCACCACGGCGACGGCCACGACCTGCCCGATCAGGAGCCACGACAACGCCCCGACGACCAGCGCGGACAGGAGTGCGAGGAAAACGAGCATGGGGGCCCATTGTCACCGCTCGACGACCCCCTGGCCGCGGACCACGCGGCCGGATGACCACCGGGTCGTCGTCAGCGCTCAGATGAGCGCCAGGTCCACCTCGTTGGCGAGGCCGTCGTCGAACCGTCGACGCAGGGTGTCGATCCGACGTTCCCGCTCGCGACCGTCGGTGCACCCGCACCAGCCGAGCCCCCGCTCGTAGGCCATCGCCCGCACGATCGCCTGCAGCCCGTCGTCGTCGAGCCAGCGGGCCAGGTCGGCCAGCATCGCCAGGTCCTCGATGGCATGGTCGTCGCGGTCGTGGCAGATGTAGGCGTTCACCAGGAACGACACGGTGCCCTCGGACTCGACGAGGCACTGGCGGGCGGTGTCCATGGCCATGTTGAGCTCACGGTTCTCGTGGAAGTCCCGCGCCAGGTTCGCCAGCTCGATGGCACGCTCGGTGCCCGGCTGGTGTTTCATCACCGCCTTGAGGTGCTCCTTGCGCTTGCGCCGGTCCCGGCCGGGCTCGACGAAGGTGAACTTGGGTTCATTCACGAATGGCCTCCTTGCTATCTAGAGTTCGCGATCGAGGGCCGATTTCCTGTCGAAGCGGGTGAAGAATTTGTCAAGTGCTGACGAAACGGCCGGGAGATCTCCCCTGCGTTTGCTGATCGTTTCAGCCGTGTTACTGACCGTGGCCTCCGCGGCGGGGGCCGGCCTGGTGGCTGCACCCACCGTGATCGACACCCCGGCGGCCCCGATCGCCGGCGACGACCGCACGGGCACATCGGCAGCCTTCCTCGCCCTGTTGGCCGACATCGCCCCGGTCGAACGGGTCCTCGTCGTGGCGCGTGACGAGACCGGCGTCGCGCTGGCGGCAGCGGGCCTCGCCGGGGTGCTCCGTGCCGGCGTCGTCCTGGCCGACCCGGACCCATCGGCGGGTGTCCGCGACGCCGTCGACGCCGTGCAGCCGAGCGAGGTGGTGACCATCGGGGACCCGCGGATGGGAGAGGCCTGGCAGCAGGACGGCCGGGTCGTGACCACCCTCGACGTGCCCGGTGGCCCACCTGCCCTCGCCGCGGAGCTCGCCCGGGAGATCGCGCGCCGGCACACCGCGGCCGGGACCCCGTCCCCGACGCGGGCGCTGCTGGCCAGCACCACCGGGCTGCTCGATGCCCTCGCCGCGGCGGCCTGGGCCCACGCGGAGGGACTTCCGCTGCTGCTCACCGCCCCGCAGGCGCTGGACCCCCACACGCGGTTCGTGCTGGAGCAGCTCGGCACGACCGACGTCACCGTGCTCGGCGGCGTCGCAGCGGTGTCGATGGGGGTGGAGGAGGAGCTGCGATCGGCGGGCATCGCCGTCGACCGGGTTGCGGGTCCGACCCGCGAGCACACCGCGCTGGCCGTCGGGGAACGCCGTGGCCTGGGACTGGACCGGATCCTCTTGGCCGCCGGCGACGACCCGGCCGATGCGGCGGCTGCGGGCCCCTGGGCAGCCCACAGCGGGGCGATGGTGCTGCCTCCCGGCCCGACCGTCGCGGCTGCCCTTTCGGACCGTTGCGGCGAGGGCGTCGTCGTCCAGGTCGCCGGTGGCACCGCGGCCGTGCCCGACCGGCTGGTCGACCCCCTGCGGGCGGCCGCCGAACGCTGCGACGGTCCCGACCGGCCGGTGACGCTGCGGCTGGCCGTCGCCGCCCCGGAGGATCCCGACGTCGTCCCGACGGTCGTCGACGTGGTCGGCGACGAGCGGGGCTGGACCAGCAGGCGCCTTCGCATCGAGCCCGTCGGGGAGGGCGAGACGATGGGCCTGGTGGTGGTGGCCGACGGGTGCAGCGGCGCGGCGATGTGCCGGCGTGGCCGGACCATCGTCGTGGACGCCCTGACCTGGCGAGCCGCGGCGCCGGACCAGCGCACCCGGCTCGTGAACCTCGCGGTGGCGGTGCGACTGGGCGCGAGCCTGCCCGGCACGTGCACCGGAGACGTGCTGCAACCGCTTGACTGTTCCGGTGGGTCGCCGTGGCCGACCGATGCCCAGCGGACTGCGTTGGCCGATGCATTCCTGCCCTCCGCGACGGTCGCCCTGACCGGCGACGTGCATGCCGAGCGGCACATCGGCGCGCAGGCCGTGGCGGGGCAGAACCCGCTCGAGCCGGTTCGGGCGGTGCTGACCGACGCGGACGTGGCGGTGGTCAACCTCGAGACACCGCTGTCGACACGAGGAGCGCCCGTGCCGAAGACCTACACCTTCCGCGGGCCGCCCGAGATGGCCGCTCGGCTGGTCGAGGCCGGTGTCGACGTCGCGAACCTCGCCAACAACCACGGGCTGGACTACGGGCCGGTGGCCATGCTCGACACCCTCGACCACGCCGCTGCCGTCGGTCTGCATGTCGTCGGCGCTGGCCCCGATGCCACCGCGGCGTACGCGCCCGCCCTCGTCGAGACGCCGGCGGGCACCGTCGCCGTCGTCGGCCTGACCCGCGTGCTGCACACCCGAACGTGGGAGGCGACCTCGACCCGCGCGGGACTGGCCTCCGCCTACGACGAAGCGGCCGCCGTCGCGGCCGTGCAGGCCGCCGAGGCGCTCGCCGACCACGTCGTGGTCGCCATCCACTGGGGGGCCGAGCTGGCGGACTGCCCCAACGCCGACCAGCGTCACCTGGCGAGGCTGCTCGTCGACGCCGGTGCCGACGTCATAGCCGGCCATCATCCCCACGTGCTGCAGGGGGTGCAGCCGCTTCGCGGTGGCCTCGTCGCCTACTCCCTGGGCAACTTCGTCTGGTACCACAACCGTGCACCCAGCCGGTTCACGGGTGTCCTGACCGTCGAGCTGCCGGTGCTGGACCAGCCGGCGTGGTCGTTCCTTCCCGCCGAGATCGGCAGCGACGGTCGCCCGTACCCCGCGGAGGGAGGGACAGCCGCCGCGATCACCGACCGACTGGCCAGCCGGTCACCCGGTGGGGCCGTCGGGTGTGGGTTCCCCTCCTGAGGGACTCGCGGGCGGTCCCTCGTCAGGTGCGTCGGTGCCGGAGGTGGAGCGGTCCTCCTCCTCCAGCGAGGCGAGGATCTCCCGTTCGACCTCCGACAGCGGGTTGTCCAGCCCGAACCACTCCCGGTCCTCGTCGCGGATCGCCTCGGGGGTCGGGATGATCGGGGCGGGCGGCAGCGCGGGATCGAAGGGGATGTCCGTCGCCGCGTCCTCGACGACGTCGTCGCGGCTGCTCCTGCGGAGCGAGAAGATGACGGCCAGGCCGGCCACCACCGCGGCGACCGCGGCGACCGCGCCGACGTCGATCCGGCCGGGTTCCCCCGGCTGGACCAGGGCCGACAGCGCGGCCGCCGTGAAGGCCACGCCGAAGAGCAGGCTGACGACGTCCGTCCGGTGCCGGTGGAGACCGCGAGCGCGGGGGGAGGGTCGGTCGATCACTGGGGGTCCTCTCGTGTCACGGTGATCTCGCCGAGCGAGGTCTCGAGGTCCAGCCGGATGCGTCCGGCCCCCTCCACGCCACGGTCGACGATGTCGAACTGCAGGTCGCTGCCGCTGTTGGTCTCGCCGAGCACGGTGTAGTCACCAGCCGACAGGGTGCCGACGGCCTCGACCGTCACGTCCGGCCCGACGAGGACCTGCAGCTCGCCGAGGACGACGCTTGCGTCGATGGCGACGGTGTCGGTCCCGGCCTCCAGGTCGGTCAGGTCGAGCACCATCTGGCCGGCCAGCAGCTGGTACTCCGGCTGGACGTCGTCGACGACGACGGGGGTGTAGCGCCGCTCGCCGAGCCCGCCCTCCAGGGCACGGGGCAGGTCGATCGTCGGGGCGGCAGCGGCACCGAGCATGACCACACCGGCGAGCAGGCCGATGGGGATCAGCCGTCGGGCACGCCCGAACCACGTCCCGACCAGCAGGCCCAGGCCGGCCACCAGCAGCGACAGCGCGGCGGCGTTGAACAACGTCAGCTCGACCAGGCCCATGCGGTCCATCAACGCCGCCCCACCGAGGGTCAGCAGCCACACCCCGAAGGAAAGGGGGAACAGCGTCGAGCGTGGACGGGACCGCGACCGTCCCCAGGGTGGGGTCGGCGGCACCGACGGGCGGGGCGTCCCCGACCACGACGCCGTGTACCCCGTCGGGTAGGCCGTCGTCGTGCGGCGGTGGGATCCCTGTCCCGGGCCGCGTCGCCACGGCGGGCCGCAGTCCGCCGGGCCGCCCGTGTCCGACCGTTCGTGGGCGACGGTGACGTCCTGCGGGCGCGGTGGCGGGGGCAACGTGGCGGACGGCGGCGTGGCGGAGGGCGACGTCGATGACGACGAGGGCATCGTCGGCGACTCGGTGAACGGGAGGTTCGTGGGCACCGCGTCCGGCGCGGGAGGCGGCGGCGTGGACGGTCCGCCGGCGGGGAACGGGGTGGTGGGGACCTCGCGACGGTCGTTGAACAGCAGGACGCCCAGGCCGATCAGGGCCGCGGCCAGCAGCACGTCGCCGCGGAACAGGTCGATCTGGCCGAAGATCATCGCGCCCAGCACGATCGCGGCGGCGGTGACGCCCCGGCTGCGGCCGCCGGCCGGCTTCGGCGCCGACATGGGCACTCGTTGGCTCGTCGCCTCGGGCAGGAAGATCCACAGCAGCACGTACAGGCCCAGGGAGACCGGGCCGGCCATGAAGCCCAGCACCACGAACCCGATGCGGATCAGCACCGGGTCGATGCCGAAGTACCAGCCCATCCCGGCGGCGACACCGGCCCACTTCTTCTGGTCCACGAGCCGGTACATGCGACGCGGTTCCGAGGGGCGCGGGATGGGTGGCAGGCCCGTCGACGGTGGGGGTGCGGTCTGGTTCATGCCACGGATGCTGCGGGTCCCGGGCCCGCCTGTCGATCAGGGATGTCCCTACCACGGCGTCTCGGGGTCCTCACCCATGGCACATGCAGCCGCTCGTGGGACGATGGTCCCCATCAGCACACCCACCCCCACGCCGACCCCGGAACCCGGTCCCGTGCCTTCACCAGCCGCATCGTCGCCCGACGGCGCCACGCCGCCGTCCTCGACGTTGTCCGCGGTCACCGCACCACTGAACGACCTGGGCATCACCCGGTCCCTCGAGGACCGGGTGGTCTCCGGTGTCGCGGCCGGCGTCGCGAACCGGATCGGCGTCGACGTCGGGGTGGTCCGGCTCGTCCTCGTCGTCCTCGCCACCGCTGGCGGTGCCGGGGTCCTGCTGTACGCCCTCGGGCACGTCCTGCTCCCCGAACCGACGGGCGAGCCGACCTCGCCCGAGGTGCCTCCCGCCCGCACGGGCACGGTCCGCCACGCGGTGGCGCTGGGGCTGATCACCGCCGGTGTCCTGGTCCTGCTCCGGGCGCTCGGCGTCTGGTTCGCCGACTCGCTGACGTGGTCGGTCTCCCTGGCCGCGATCGGTTCGGCCGTGGTCTGGACCCGGGCGTCGGAGGAGGAGAAGGTCCGCTGGCGCCATGCGATGGACCGTGCGGTGGGGGACCGGGCCATGCCCGACCTCGCCAGCCTCAGCCGGATCCGCCTGTCCGTCGGGGCCATCCTGCTGCTGGCCGGGATGGCCACCTTCCTGGTCACCATCGACCTGTCGGCCGCCCCCGAGGTGATCCTCGCCTCGCTGGTCACGATCATCGGCGTGGCCCTCGTGATCGGCCCGTGGTTCCAGGCCCTCGGACGGCAGCTGGCCGACGAGCGCCGCGAACGGATCCGCTCCGAGGAGCGTGCCGACATGGCCGCCCACCTCCACGACTCGGTCCTGCAGACACTTGCCCTCATCCAGCGGTCGGGCAACCCGGAGGAGATGAGCCGCCTGGCTCGCGGACAGGAACGCGAGCTCCGGGCATGGCTGTTCGGCCGCCGCCCCGACGACGCCGCCAGCCGGCTGGGTCAGGCGATCCAGGACGCCGCGGGCATCGTGGAGGACCGCTACGGCGTGAAGGTGGAGGTGGTGCTGGCCGGCGACGTGGCCCTCGACGAACACCTGCAGGCCATGGTCGAGGCCGCTCGCGAGGCCATGGCCAACGCTGCCAAGCACGCCGAGGTGGACCGCATCGACGTCTTCGTCGAGGTCGACCCCGACCGCGTCGAGGTGTTCGTCCGCGACGAGGGCATCGGCTTCGACCAGGCCGCGGTGCCCGATGACCGACGCGGCCTGGTGGAGTCCATCCGCGGCCGGATGCAGCGCCACGGCGGCACCGCCACGATCGAGTCGGTGCCCGGCGAGGGAACCGAGGTCGAGCTGCAGCTGCCCCTCGACCCGTCTCCGCCGGACGCCGCCCCAGCTGACGACCCCACCGACCCGACCGGCCCCGCGCCGCCCGGATCCCCCGACCCCGACCGCCCGCTGTGACCACCCGCCAGGAGCACGACGACATGGCCACCCGCCTCGACCCCCCGAGCGCATCCGACGAACCTGCCCGCGACGAGCCCGCTGACGACGCCGTCCACGATGCGGCCGCTGACGGCCCCCTGCGGGTCTTCCTCGTCGACGACCACCGCCTGTTCCTCACCGGGGTCCGTACCGAGATCGGGGACCGGTTCGACGTCGTCGGCACCGCCGAGACCGTCGACACCGCCGTCGCCGACATCCTGGCCCTCCAGCCCGATGTGGTGCTGCTCGACGTGCACATGCCCGACGGTGGCGGCCTCGCGGTCATCACCCGAGTCCGCGACACAGCGCCCGACGTCCAGTTCCTCGCCCTCAGCGTGTCCGACGCCGCCGAGGACGTCATCGCCCTCGTGCGGGCAGGGGCACGTGGGTACCTGACCAAGACCGTGTCCGCCGACGAGCTGGCAGAGGGTGTCCGGCGCGTCCACGGCGGGGACGCGGTGTTCTCCCCGCGGCTGGCCGGGTTCGTCCTGGACGCCTTCTCCGGGGCACCGCCGACACGGCCGACGAACCCCTCGGCGGGCGAGGACGACCTGGACCAGCTGACACCCCGCGAACGGGAGGTGCTGCGCTACATCGCGCGTGGGTACGCCTACAAGCAGGTGGCCAGCCGGCTGCACATCTCCATCAAGACCGTGGAGTCCCACGTCTCGGCGGTCCTGCGCAAGCTCCAGCTGTCCAGCCGCTACGAGCTGACCCGCTGGGCGACTGACCGCAAGATCGTCTGACGTGCCGCTGCTGAGCATCATCACCCCCACACAGGTCCACAACGCCGATCACGTCGCCGCGGTCTGGGACGGACTGGTCGACCAGGACATGCCGGAGGGGTGGCAATGGGAATGGCTGGTCCAGGAGGACGGCACGAGCCCGGCCGTGGGGGAGCGGCTGCCGGACGACCCACGGGTTCGCTACGACGCGCTGGGGGTGCAGGTGGGCAGCGCCGCCACCCGCAACCACGCCCTGGCACGGGCCCGGGGTGACGTCGTCGCCGGCGTGGACCACGACGACTTCCACCTACCGGGTGCGTTGACGGCGTTGCTCGCCCCGCTGATCGACAGGCCCGACATCGCCTGGTCGTGCGGTCCCTGTCGGCTGGAGATGGCCGATGGCGGCACGTGGACCAAGCCGCCGGTGTTCTCGGCCGGGCGGGTTCCCGCGCGGGCCGTCACCGACCACTTCCTGGCCCACGACGACTTCCCGTTCCCGGCCGCGTTCACCGCGTTCAGGCGGGTGCCCCTGGTCGCCCACGGCGGCTGGCCGGCGGTCGCCCGGTCGACCGACGCGGTGCTGCTGGCGGCCTTCGGGGACGACCACGACGGGTGGTGGGTCGACCACCTCGTGGCGGTGTACCGCCGCTGGGACGCCCAGAAGACGGTCCAACCCGCCGACATCGCCATCCGCGACCTGCCTCACGTCCGCGGGATCATCCGTCAGCGGCGAGCAGCACGGGATGCGCTCGCACGGTAACCCTCGGGGTTCAGGACGTCGCAGGCCCCGGAAGGTCGGCGAGCGGGTCGGCGTCCCGATGGGGGCGCAGTCCGCTGCTGGTCGGGGTGTCCTCCCCGGCGGGTCCTGCCCCGCTCAGGAGGCCGAACGCCACGAGCAGCCCCGACGCGTCGTCGAGCGCGTCCAGCAGCCCCTCGGCGCGGCCGTACCGGTCGCCCAGGTGGGTCAGCAGCTCCAGGCCGAGGAACAGGCTGGTGATCCCCACGGCGAGGTCGGCGTTGGACAGCCCAGCGATTCCGTCCTTGCCGACGAGGCGATCGAGCGTCGTCTCGACCATGTCGATCCACGGGTCGAAGACCGACGCCAGCTCCTCGCGGATCTCGGGGTTGGTCGAGGTCAGCGCAAGCATCTGCACGAGGGCGGTCACGTGCCCGGCCTCGAGGTTCTCGCGATGCATCTGCCGTGAGAACGTCACCAACCCGGCAAGGTCGGTCAGGCCCTCGAGGTGCTCGCTGTACCGAGCGATCCGCGCATCGGTGTCGTGGTGGGCCGCGGCCAGCAGCGCACCCTCGACCGAACCGAAGTGGTAGAAGAGCAACGAGGTGTTGAAGCCCCCGGCCGTCGCGATCGCACGTGCTGACGTCCCGGCGGCGCCCTGCTCCCTGAGGGTCTGCAGCGTCGCCCGGATGATCCGTTGCTTGGTGTCCTCGCTCACGGGACCAGCATCGCAGCCCGCGGGCGGTCTGCCGTGGAGGCCGGCGGTGCGCGGTGGGTCAACGGCCGCATGCGCCCTCGCCGCAGTCCTCGAGGCCGAGGAGCGCCGATCGAATACGCCTTCTTCGGTCAGCCGTCCCCGGTCGCGACCGGCCGTTCGGCGTCCCGGCACCACTGGCTCCACGAGCCCACGTAGAGGCGGGGCAGCCCCAGTCCGGCGTGTTCGATCGCGAGCAGGTCGTGGCAGGCCGTGACTCCGGACCCGCAGTAGACGATGGTGTCCGGGCCGGCGCCCAGCGGGGCGTAGGTGTCGTGCAGCTTGGGCGGCGCACGGAACAGCCCAAGCCGATCGAGGTTGTTCTCGAACGGCGCGTTCACGGCCCCGGGGACGTGGCCGGCGACGGGGTCCAGCGGTTCGGTCACCCCGGCGTACCGTTCGGCGCTGCGGGCGTCGAGCACCAGCCCCCCCTCCCGGATGTGGCCGGCGACGTCGTCGGCCTCGACGAGGCGGTCGGTGGGCCACGGTCGCACGGGGACCGACACGGGGGTCACGTGCGGTGGTGGCCCGACCTCCAGCGGTTCGTCCCAGCCGTCCAACCCGCCGTCGAACAGGGCCGCGTCCTGGCCCAGGATGCGCAGGAGGTAGACCAGTCGCGCAGCCGACGCCCCTCCTTCACGGTCGTAGGCCACGATCGCGTCGTCCGGACCGATCCCGACCGCCCCGAGCTCGGCGGCGAACACCTCGGGGGTGGGCAGCGGGTGCCGGCCGTCGCCGGGTTCCATCGGGCGGGCCGTGACGCGATCGCGCATCACCAGGCGGGCACCCGGGAGGTGGCCCGAGGCGAAGGCTTCGGCTGCGGCGGCGACATCACCCGCTTCCACATGGACGAGGATGGCGTCACGAGGCAGGGCGGCAGCGGTGGCCGCGGTCACGATCGGTCCCATGGCCTCGCAGTATCACCCGTCACCGTCGCCCCGGCGACGTACGGCTGCGGTCAGCCGACGTCCGGAACGGGAACGGCCGTGGTCAGCCGAGGCCGGCGATGATGACCAGCGCGAGGACGGCGACGACCGTCATCACCATCGACGAGGGGTCGCTCGCGCGACGACGGCCCTGCCGCATGGACGACGACTGCCCGACCCAGTACATGGTGCTGCGGCGAGTACGGGGCGGGGTGCTGACGAGCATGGGGGCTCCTCCTGGTCACGTGTCGTCGTGTGGATGGTCGATCGGCAGGGAGGTCGTGGGCGTGACCCTTCGGTGACATTCGTCCGTTGGCCTGCGGTCGTGCCTCCGACCTCTACCCCCTTCCGGAGCGACTCATGCACCTCCTGATACCGCGTCGATGTAGTCGTCGAGGGTCACCGGCGGGTGGTGCTCGAACCCGTCCGGCAGCGAGACGGCGTTGACGATGCGGTCCACGCGGAACGTCCGGTGGTCCTCGCGCAGCTCGCACCACCCGGCCACCGTCCAGGTCCGACCCCAGAAGAACAGGCCGAGCGGCCGCACGACCCGTTCGGTGGTGGTCCCGGCCGCATCGGCGTAGGCCAGACGCAGCCGGCGACGGTTGTCGATGGCCCGGCGGACCTCGGGCATGTGGGCGGTCAGGTGGGCGGACTGGTCGACGCTGTGGGCGTAGAGGGGGGTCCCCTCGACGCGATGGCGCTCGCCCTCCGGCAGCACCGTCTCGACCTTGGCCATGGCCGACCGAGCGGCGGCCCGCAGGTCGTCGTCGGCGAAGGACTCGACCATCCGCATCCCGAGGACGATCGCCTGGACCTCCGACAGGGTGAACATCAGCGGGGGGAGGTCGAAGTTGCGGCCAAGGCGATAGCCGACGCCGGCCTCGCCCTCCACGGGGACGCCGGAGCCCACCAGGTCGGCGATGTCGCGGTAGATGGTGCGCTCGGACACGCCGAGGTGATCGGCGAGCTGGGCCGCGGTCGTGACCCCGCGTCGACGGAGCTCCAGGACGATCGAGAAGAGTCGATCAGCGCGTCGCACGGCACTGGGCCTTTCGGTCGGTCGGTCGTCCTGCGGGTGGGCGATGGGGGAATGCGGCGGCGGGTGGGCGTGTTCTGCGGCTGACCGCCGTCGTGCGGCCTGCCCGGTCCGACGGGTGCAACGTCCATCATGTGACACTGCCTCGTGGGTGGCGACCCGTCCGGGCGTCATGGCGCTGCTGGTGCCAGCATCCTGTCAGCAACCTTCGACCAGAGGAACCCCAACGTGTCGTCCCCCGAGCAGCCCCACTACGACCTGGCCATCCTGGGCACCGGTTCGGGCAACTCCATCCCCAACGAAGCGATGGAGGACTGGCGCATCGCGATCATCGAACCGGACGTGTTCGGCGGCACGTGCCTGAACCGGGGCTGCATCCCGTCGAAGATGTTCGTGCATGCCGCCGACGTGGGCCGCTCGATCCGGACGGCTGGCCGCTACGGCGTGCACGGCACGTTCGAGGGGGCGGACTGGCCGGCGATCCGCGACCGGGTGTTCGGTCGGATCGACCCGATCGCCGCTGGGGGAGAGGCGTACCGCCGTGGCCTGCCCAACGTCGACGTGTACGACGCGCCTGCGCGGTTCGTCGGCGAGCGGACGCTGCGGACGGGCGACACGACGCTCACCGCCGACCGGATCGTCCTGGCGGCGGGGACCCGGCCCTTCGTCCCGACCATCGACGGCATCGACGAGGTCGCGTTCCACACCTCCGACACGATCATGCGCCTCGACGCGCTCCCCGACCGTCTGGTGGTCATCGGCGGCGGGGCGGTCGCCGCGGAGATGGCCCACGTCTTCGACGGGCTCGGCTCGTCGGTGACGATGCTCGTCCGTGGTCCCAGGCTGCTGGGGGAGGAGGAGCCGGAGATCGGCGACGCCCTGACCGAGCGGTTCCGCGAACGGGGGATCGACGTGCGCACCGGGACGGTCGCCAAGGCGGCGTCGTCCTCCTCGGCGGGTGTGGTGTCCCTCGAGCTCGACACCGGGGAGTCCGTCGACACCGACGTCCTGCTCGTCGCGGCCGGCCGCCGCTCCAACGGCGATCGCATGGACCTCCCGGCCGGCGGCGTCACCGCCGACGCCCAGCACCGGCCGTTGGTCGACGAGTTCATGCGCACCGACGCCGAGGGGGTGTGGGCGCTGGGGGACCTCGCCGCGCCGCACCACGACCTGAAGCACGTCGCCAACGCCCACGCGAAGGCCATCCAGCACAACCTGCTGCACCCTGACGACCCGATCGCGCCGACGCTGCCGAACCAGCCTCGCGCGACGTTCACCGACCCGGAGGTTGCGTCGGTCGGGATGCTGGAGGAGGAGGCCCGACACACCGGCCGGCGCATCGTCGTGGGACGGCGTGACTACGCCGCCACCGCCTACGGGTGGGCCCTGGAGGACACCACGTCGTTCGCCAAGGTCGTCGCCGACGGGGACAGCCGCGAGATCCTCGGGGCACACATCATCGGCCCGATGGCCTCGATCCTCCTCCAGCCACTGGTGCAGGCCATGACGTTCGGGCAGACCGTCGAGCAGGTCGCCACCGGAGTGGTGTGGCCCCATCCTGCGCTGACCGAGGTCGTGGAGCAGGTGTTGCTGGAGGTCCCGGAGTAGGCGTGGCGGTGCGGATCAGGCGCTGACGCGTTCGCGAGCACCGTTGGTCGAGCCGAGCGCCGTGGCAAGCACGTGCATCCGGGTCGCCAGGTGCTGGACCATGTCCAGGTAGGCCTGCCGTTGCTCGTCTGCCGGTTCGGGTGTCGACCAGTGAAGCAGGGTCGTGTTCGGTCCCACCGGCAGGGTGGCGGTCTCCCTGACGACGTCGGAGAGGGTCACGAGCAGGTCGGGTGGGGTCCGCAGGTCCTGCCACGACGTCGGCGGCCGGTCGAGCGCGCCGAGGTTGGTCTCGGCAGCCACCCTCCGTGCCATGGGAGTCAGCGTCCGGTTCGCGGCCCGCCCTGCGGAGCTTGCCGGTATGTCGGAGATCGTGGCCCAGAGCCGCTCGGCGACCATGGAGCGCACGCCGTGGTCGGCGCAGACGAACATGACGTTGCGGGCGTGCAGCGGCGGCACGTGCACCGCTGGACGCGGGCTGTCGGTCCGCAGCCGGAGGTAGCGGCGGCGACCGTCCCCCGTGCTGCGGATGCGCTCGAGCAGGCCGGCGGACTGGAGGACGTTGAGGTGGTGGGCCAGCAGGTTGGAGCGGATGTCCATCGCCGTGACGATGTCCTGGGGGGTCAGGTCGCTGAGCAGCAGGGACTCGACGATGGCGAGGCGCACCGGCTCGCCGAGCGCGGCGAACACCGTGCTCCTGGCGTTGAGGGCCTCGTCCATCGGCGCGAGTTCAGGCTGGTTCATGCACCGGTCCCCGTCGGTCGTGTCCGCATCACGGCGCCATCCTGCCGGAGGTTCGTCACCGGGCGGTTACGGTCGACGCTGGTTGTGTTTCGCCCTCGTGAACATGTGCGCAGGGGTCCGCGCGGGGTTCCGTGCGGGGAACTGGCCTGCGGAGTGGCCGGTGCTCCGTCGGCAACACTCGGTGCCATGCTGCTGTACCCGACTGCACAGGACCTGGAGTCACGGCTGGCGCACATCGCCGGATCGCCGATTGACGAGGGGGTGCTGGAGATGATCGTCCGGCGCCCGGACGTGGACGAACGCGAGGTGCTCGAGGAGGGCGAGCTGGACCTGGCGCTCGGCCTCGTCGGGGACACCTGGCACGTCCGTGGCAGCCGCCGTACCGAGGACGGGTCGAGCCATCCCGACATGCAGCTCAACGTCATGAACGCCCGGGTCGTCGATGCGATCAGCGCCGGGGACCGGGAGCGGTGGCGGTGGGCAGGGGACCAGCTGCTGGTCGACCTGGACCTGAGCCCGGAGAACCTTCCTGTCGGGACGCGCCTGTCGCTGGGGACGGCGGTCATCGAGGTGACCGACCAGCCCCACACCGGCTGCGCCAAGTTCGCCGACCGCTACGGCGTGGATGCGCTGCGCTTCGTCAACACCGGCGAGGGCAAGCTGCGCCGGTTCCGCGGCGTGAACGCCAGGGTCGTGGTGCCGGGCACGATCCGTGCCGGTGACGTCGTGGCCAAGGTGCCGGCCGACGAGCCCGTGGCGGCGTAGCCGGCCCTGTCTCGATCCCGGGGCTGTTGGCCGGCCCCGGACGGGTGCCTTTGGTCGCACCTCACAGCGACAGGCATCCGGGCGAGGTCCGGACGGAGCGACGCCCCGAGCGGTGCTCGGGGCGTCGGATGGTCCGGGCCAAGAGGTGGCCGGTGATGTGGAGGTGTGTCCGCCGCCGAGCCTTGATCGGGCCGGTCGCGGCGTGATCCGAATCCTCACGACTCGTCGGCGCGCCCGCAAGGGGCATGTTGGTCATGCAGGAGACGAGTGTTGTCCGACGGCTGAGCAGGTGCATCGAACGTCGTGGGCCTTCCGTGTCGGATTCAGTCACCGCTTTCGAGGTGTTGAAAAGGGGCCTCCACCGATTGTGCACATCGCAGCCGACGGCCCCGACCGGGATGTCACACCCCGACCGTATGGTGAACACATCACGTCGATCGTGACGGTGTTGCAGAGGAGGGTGATCAATGGATCCGGGAGTGGATCAGATGCAGTTGGGTGGGCCGCCGAGCCTGGCCGAGGGGTCGGTGCTCGTGGCCGAGATGGTCGAGGCCATCGCCGTGCGCGAGAACGCGGTTCGTCGGCTGGTGTTCGTGCTGGCCGACGTGAACCGGGCGGGGGTGGTCGAGGCGCTCGAGGGACTGCCGCTGGACGTCCAGCTGGCCGTCCAGCACGGCTTCACCGGCGCCGAACAGGCGATGCTGCTGGACGCCGGGGACGTGCTGGCCTCGATGCCGGCCACGACCGCGCTCTGGCAGCAGGGTCGGTTGTCCTGGTCGATGGTGCGGGACGTGGTCGCTCGCTTGCGCCGGTTCGGCCGTGACCTCCGTGTGGCGGTCGACCAGCGCATCGGCGCATCCGAGGAGCTCGTCGGGGTCATGGACCCCGAGCGCTTCGCATGGGCGGTCGCCGAGGCCGTGGACGAGCTGCACGGCGCGACGGCCAAGGAACGAGCGGAGGATGCCGACGCCGCGTCGACGTTCCTCTGGGTCCAGATGGGCCTGGACGGCCGCTCCAGGCTGTACGGCGAGCTCGACGCCCCTGACACGGCGATCGTGCTCAACGGCCTGGACCGACAGGCAGCGCGTGACGACCGCACGGCTGATGACGACACACGGGTGAGGCAGCCGATGACGGCAAATGGGCGGCACGCGCGGCGGCGGACCCGTGCCAAGCGGCGTGGACGGGCGCTGGTGGGCCTGTGCGCGGATCGGCTGGCCGGCCGCACCGCCACCGGCCGGCGCGTCGACGCCAAACCGCTGATGGTCGTGCACGTCTCGCTGGACCGTGTCTCGACCACGGCGGCCGGTCGCCTCGAGGTCGCGGTCGACAACACCCTGCCGACGCTGTCGGCCAGGGCCGTCGAGGCGCTGGCCCGCGATGCCGACGTCCGGGCGGTGGTGATGGACGGGGCCCGACCCCTGACGGTCACCCGCCGGCTGCACGCCCGCGAGGTGCCCGAGGACACCCTGCTGGCGGTCCGGGCCCGAGACCTGGGTGCACGCGACCCGGCGGGCCGGACGAGCATCCCGCTGTCCGAGGTGCACCACCTGACCCCGGGACTGCACCACCCCGACCGCCTGGCGTGCGTCTCCCAGCGCGGTCACCTCCGGCTGATCCATCGCCACGGCTGGTCCGGCCACGTCGACACGACGAGCGGCTGGATGACCTGGACCCGCGGCAACCGCAGCATCGTCACCGTCCCGTGGGGGACGCAGCTGAACCGCACCTGAGACGGGAAGGACGGGCACCCGCGCCCGCACGCGGGCCTGTCGGCATGCCTCGGCCCTCGGTGGCCCGGCCAGATGACGTGGGCCCCCGTTCGACGGGCAACGTGTCGACGTCCTGTCGCTGCGAGGTGCGACCTCAGGCAGGTGTGGTGGAGTCGTTGCTGCCGATTCCGCAACGCCCGCAGGTCGAGGCGAAAACGACGAACGCCCCGGGAGTCCGGGGCGTTTCGTGAGTGTCGGCGAGAGGACTTGAACCTCCACGAGCAAAGCTCATACGGCCCTCAACCGTACGCGTCTACCAATTCCGCCACGCCGACGTGGGAGCGGGCAGTGTAGCGGCCGGATGGCCGCTCGGCCATTCACGGCAACGGTTACTGCTGTGTCCCGCCGGTCGGGCCCTGCAGGACCGCGCCCAGCTCGAAGTGCATGCCGTCCGGCCGGGACCAGCGCCCACCCCAGACGAAGCCCCAGCGGTCGAAGATCTCCACGATCCGCGGGTCCATGGTCGGCTGCGCGCCGAGCATGTTGGTCTGGACGTTGAAGTCGACGGCCAGGCCCCACCCGTGCATGGAGATGGGCCGGTCGGGACGCCAGTCGATGTGGCGTGCGACCCAGCAGCCGCCGTAGTCGCTGGTGTCGATCAGCGGCGCCAGCCCGGCGGCCTCGACCTCCGCCAGCGCCCCCTCCAGCTGGATCAGCATCTGGCGGTGGCAGGTCACGTTGCCGGTGAAGATCGGCAAGCGCCGGGTCTCGATGTTGCGGGCCACCCAGTCCGGGTCGATGGTGATCAGGCCGTCACCGTGGTCGATGTAGTTGAACGGCTCGAAGAAGTCGGCGGCGGCGCTCCCCGTCAGGAAGGCCTGCTGCTCGACCGGCTCCTCGATCTCCTCCACGACGCCACCGGCCGCGGCGACGGCCTCGCGCACCGCCGACCCGTCGGCCCCGGGGGCCAGCGCGACGTAGACGACCGGCTCGCCGGTGAATCCGAGCTGGCGGGCCCGGTCTGCCGACACGAGCGCGTCGGCCACGGGGGGAATGCCGTTGGAGGCGTAGGCGCCGATGCGCAGGGCACCGGCCGACGATCCCGTCTGCACGCTGCTGCCCAGCGGCACCGCAAGCCGGTTGCCGGCGTCGTGGTTGAACGCGGCGTCACCGGCGATGATCCGCTCCCACACCGCGGTCTCGTTGGCGGTGATCGGCGGGGTCAGCGGCCGGAACGTCTCCGGCTCGACCGCCGCGACGGTCACCGTTTGCTCGGCCCCCGGCACGGCCAGGGTCAGCTCACCGACCTCCACAACCGACGCGGCCTCCACACCCTCGAGTGCGGCGAGGGACGACGCGGTCGCCGGGTCGAGCCCGGTCACCGTCATCGTGGGGGCCACCGGTTGGACGGCCGCCAACGCGGGCGCGGCCGCGCCAGTGGCCACGGGCTGGGGCTGCGACTCGGGCTGGACCTCGGGGATGGACGGGGGAGCGGCCACCACCACGGTGCCCTGGCCCTCGCCGCCGACCTCGGGCGCGCGCATCTCGTCGAACAGCTGGGCGAACGTCTGGCCCCCCTGCCCGACGGCGCCGCTCTCCACCGTCATCGGGACCATCGGCGTCAACGCCAGGTCATCGCCGGCAGCGCTCGAGCCGGGCTGCGGTGCCGTGCCGAGGACCGTCAGGATCGCGAGGACGGCAACGCCCGCCGCGATGGCTCGGCGTGTGGCTGCGGGGAGGGGGGAGGAGGAGAGGTCAGTCACGTCGGTCGCACAGGCGTCACGGGCATCCGACCCGTCACCGCCGACTCCTGATCGTATCGCGGCTCACCCCGCCGCGAGGCCCATCAGCCGACCGTGGACCGCACCCGTTGCGACACCCGTTCGAGCTCGGCGTGGTCGCCGACGACCCGACCCGATCCGTCCCACTCCACGTGCACGTCGATCCAGGACCTGCAGCCGCCGTAGGCCTCCAGCCGCGGCAGGACGATGGCCTCGGGCAGCTCGACGGCCTGTACGACGAGGATCTGCAGCGGGTGCTTCGGCCGGAACTCCACCCGGTCGGTGCGGATCGACTCGGCCGTCCAGATGTGGAGGTCGTCGAGCTCGGGCAGCCGCTCGGGCCGGGTCACCTCGACGACATCGACGACGTGCACGCCGGCACGGACGACGAGGTGGTCGTCGGTGGCGTCGGCGTCGCCGGCGGGCAGCAGGTCGTGGTGCTCGGGACGGGTCCGCTCGGCGTGGGTGTGGGCCACGGTCGGGAACAGCAGGAACCCGCCGTCCTCCTCCGGCGTGGCGAAGGCCTTCTCGTGGATCCCGCCCTTGCGCAGCAGGATCTGCTGGCGGCCCTGCAGGAGGGCATGGATCGCGGCACCCCACTCCTTCAGCGACACGGTGGTCGTGGGGGCGGGCTCGGTCGGCGCGACGTCGGTGTCCACGAGTCCACGCTACGCCGTGACGATCCCGGCGCACCGCCGTTAGGATCGCGGGTCCGATGAAGGTACGACTGCGCAACCCCGACCGGACCGTCGAGGTCGACGGCCCAGCCCAGGTCAGCGAGATGCTGGCCCAGCTGGACATCAACCCCGAGACGGTCCTGGTGATCCACGACAACACCCTGGTGACGGCCAAGGCGGTGCTGCCCGCCGATGCCGAGGTCGAGATCCGGCCGGTCATCTCCGGCGGCTCGCATGGGTAGGCCCAGCGGCGGCCGCTGCCTCGGCTGCAAGGACGCCGACGCCGTCATCGACCTGGCGCGTCATCGCACCCGCTACTGCGGCGAGTGCTTCGTCGACCACATCCGCACCCAGGTCCGCGTCGCGATCGATGCCTACGGGATGCTGCGCTACGACGACGAGATCCTCGTCGCGGTCAGCGGCGGCAAGGACTCCCTCGCCCTGTGGGACATCCTCCTCGACATGGGCTACAACGCCTCGGGCCTGTACCTGGGCCTCGGGATCGGTGGGTACTCCACCCGGTCGGAGCGCATCGTGCGTGACTACGCCGAACGCCGCGGCGTGAAGCTGCACGTCGAGGACCTCGCCGAGGAGTACGGCTTCGACATCCCCGACTCGGTCAAGCACCCGCGCCGCAGCGACAAGAAGAAGAAGAACGGGGTCGGGCGTGCGGCCTGCGGCACCTGCGGCCTGTCCAAGCGCTACGTCTTCAACAAGACGGCCCTGCGGCACGGCTACGACGTCATGGCCACCGGGCACAACCTCGACGACGAGGCAGCGCAGCTGTTCGGCAACGTCCTGCGCTGGCAGACGGAGTTCATGGCGCGCCAGTCGCCGATGCTGCCGGCCAGCGAGGGGGGCCTGGCCCGCAAGGTCAAGCCGCTGTACCGCCTGACCGAACGCGAGATGGCCGCCTACTGCGTCATCAAGGGACTCGACTACGTCGTCGAGGAGTGCCCGCTGGTCGAGGGCAACACCGTCATGCGGTACAAGGACGCCCTCAACGAGCTCGAGCGCGCGGCCCCCGGGACCAAGGCCCACTTCCTCTTCGGCTTCCTCGACCGGGTCCGCGACGAACACTTCGACCAGGGCCAGCACTTCGACACCTCGCTGGTCCCGTGCGCCGACTGTGGTCTGCCCACACCGGCGCACCAACCCGGCCAGACGCCCGTCTGCGCCTTCTGCCGAACCCGTGGCCGGCTGCTGCAGCTGGTCGACCGCCCCGTCGGTGACGACGCGGCCGAGACATCACCCCCCGAACAGGACGTGAACGCGTGATCCGCCATGCAGGACATCCCGACCCCCTCTCGGTCGGGGACACCGTCATCCTGATGGACCGCAAGGGCCGCCGCTTCATGTTCGAGCTGGAGGAGGGCAAGGACTACCACTTCCATCGCGGCATCATCCGGCACGACCAGCTGATCGGGCAGCCGGAGGGCAGCACCGTCGTCTCCACGATGAGCGCCAAGCTCACGGCCGTCCGACCGACGACGGTGGACTGGACGCTGAAGGCCCCTCGTGGGGCGCAGGTCGTCTACCCCAAGGACCAGGCGATGATCGTCACGCTCGGCGATGTCGTGCCGGGCTCGACGGTCATCGAGGCCGGGGCGGGGTCGGGTGCGCTGACCTGCGCGTTGCTCCGTGCCGTCGGCCCCGAGGGTCGCGTCATCTCCTACGAGCTCCGCGAGGACCACGCCGAGGTCGCCCTCGCCAACGTCACCCGCCGCATGGGTGGGCATCCCGAGAACTGGTCGTTGACCGTGGCCGACCTCGCCGAGGCGTTGACCGAACACCGCTGTGACCGGCTCGTCCTGGACATGCTCGAGCCGTGGGCCCACGTCGACGCCGCGGCGAACGCGGTCCACCCCGGTGGGATGCTGATCGCCTACACCCCGACCGTCACGCAGGTCATGCGCCTTCGCGAGGTGCTGGATGCCGACCCCCGCTGGGGCCTGACCCAGACCAGCGAGACGATGCACCGCACCTGGCACGTCGACGGCCTCGCCGTCCGGCCGGACCACCGGATGGTCGCCCACACGGCGTTCCTGACGACGGCCCGCCGCATGGTGCCGCTGGAGGCACCCGAGGACACCACTGGCTCGCAGGGTGCTGCAGGGGCCGACGCCGAGCCGGCCGAAGATGCACCCGTGGGGCCCCGTCCGGGACAGCTCCCGTAGCACCCGTCACGGAGGGTGAGCCGCAACGTCGGTGACCGACCGACAACGTTTCGCGGCTCCCGGACGTCCCATGAGTACGGTGGCGGTCAGCCATCGTCCAGCCAGCCGAAAGCTCGCCCCCCTTGCCTCGCGTCAGCCGAACGCCGTCAGTCCTCCTCGTGGTCCTCGGGATGCTCGTCGCCACGCTCGGCGTCGTGCCCGTCGCGGCGGCCGAGGGCGCCCGTCCGGCACGATCCGACGACGTGGCCCTGCCCACCCAGCCGCTGACCCGCGACGCGTCGGTGCTCCCGGACCGCCTGCTGGTGACGCTGGACGAGGGGACCGCCAGGACGTCCTGGGCGGCGCCCCTACCCACCCGTGCCCTGGGGGCGCGCGACGCCGTTGCCCTCGCCGACCGGGTTCGGCTGGTCACCACCGCGCCGGGGACCGCCGACGTCGTGGCCGAGGCGCTCCGGTCCCGAGGTGACGTGCTCGCCGTGGAGCCCGACGTGCAGCGCGAGTTCCACGCGGTGCCCAACGACACCTCCTACGACCTGCAGTGGGCGCACCAGCAAACCAACATCGAGCAGGCGTGGGATCACGCCACCGGCGGCGGACGAGAGGGAGAGGGCCGCCCCTTGATCGCCGTCGTGGACTCCGGGGTCGACGCCACCCACCCGGAGCTCGCCGGCACCGTCGTGGCCAGCCTGCGGTCGGCCAGCGGCGTCATCGTGCAGGGGCAGCCCAACAACGACGAGTGCGGCATCGCCCACGGGACCGCGGTCGCCGGGGTCGTCGGCGCGGCCGGCAACAACGGCCAGGGCATCGCCGGGGTGCTGTGGAACCCCCGCATCATCGACATCTCCCTCACCTCGCCCCTCAACGACTGCCCGCGCGGACCGGCCGACTCCGACGCCATCACCGCCATGGCCTACCTGTCGCAGCTCGACGAGCCGCCCCTGGCCATGAACCTCAGCTTCGGCACCTCCGCCAACGAGTGCACGGCGGCCTACCAGGCGGCGATCGACCAGGCCCGTGCCGCCGGCATCGTGGTGGTGTCCTCGGCCGGCAACGCCCAGAGCAACGCCAACAGCATCCCCGCGTCCTGCAACGGGGCCATCTCCGTGGGGGCCACCGGACCCAGCGGCAGCCGAGCTGGGTACAGCCAGTTCAACCCCTACATCGACCTCAGCGCGCCCGGCGGCCAGGCCCGCAACTGCCCCAGCACCCTCGCGGACCTGGCCAGCGAGGCCGTCCTGACGACCAGCCTGGTCGAACCCAAGCAGTACGACCTCGGGACCGGCTGCACCCCCTCGCTGGCCGACCCCCACGGCGCCCGGCTGGAGGCCACCCAGGGCACGTCGTTCTCCACGCCCTACGTCGCGGCGGCCGCGGCGCTGCTGCGACAGCACGCCTCCGACACCGGACGGACCCTGTCAGTGGACGAGGTCGAGGCGTTGCTGGAGGGCACCGCCACCGATGCCGGCCCGACCGGCCGTGACGACGACTACGGCTGGGGGGTGCTCGACGTCGGTGCCGCCATGGCCCTCCTCGCCAGCGGCCAGCCGATCCCGCCGCTGGAGCCCGACCCCGACTTCGCCGTCGGCCCGCTGGCACCCGTCGCCGTCCGGGTGTCGGACCCGGGGGACCTCGACACGACCGACCCGATCAGCCAGGCGGTCGCCATCAGCCGCGGCAACCCGGCAGGCAGCCGGCCCTTCGCCGTGCTTGCCCGGGTCGACGACTTCGCCGACGCCCTGTCCGGTGCCGCGCTGGGCCTCGGGATCGGTTCGCTCCTCTACACCTCCCACACCGGTCCGCTGGACCCGCGCACCCGAGAGGAGCTGCTGCGCGTCCTCGACTTCGGGACCAGCCAGCCCGTCGTGTACGTCATGGGCGGCACCGCGGCCATCCCCGCCGTCGTCGACGACGAGCTGCGCAGCCTCGGCATCACCGTGCAGCGGATCGCCGGGATCGGCCGCGAGGACACCGCCGTGCGGGCGTCCGCCGTCGTCCAGCAGCTGAAGTCGCTGGCCGGGGACATCCCGACCCGCAGCTGGGCCTTCGTCACCTCGGGCCGGGACTACGCCGACGCCGTCACCGCCGGCCAGATGGCCGCGTACTACGGCATCCCCACGCTGGTGACCAACCCCGAGGCGCTGCACCCGACCACCGCCGAGGAGCTTCGCCGGCTCGATCCCGACCGGGTGGTCGTCGTGGGTGGAGAGGTCGCGGTCTCCGCCGCCACGATGCAGCAGATCGCCGATCTCGGGTTCCCGACGTCCCGTGCCGGCGGCGCCACACGGATCGACACCGCGCTCGCCGTCTTCGACCTCTACGCCGGCGAGATGGCCATCGACCGCGACGGGGCCATCGAGCGGGCCGCGACCGTCGCCGTGAACCTGCGCGACGGGTTCACCGATGTCCTCTCGGCATCCCTCATCGCCGGCCAGGGCAACTGGTACCTGCCGCTGGAGGGCATGGCCGGACAGCCCATCACCGCGGCGACCCGCAGCACCTTCTGCGACTTCGGCGGTCAGCTGTACGTCATCGGTGGCCGCGACCGGATCGACGACGACACCACCGAGGACCTGCTCGAGATCCTCGCCGGGCAGGGGTGCACACCCGGTTGATGCGGCTCGGCAGTCGTCACGACAGCGAGGCAGACCATGCCCGGCCTGCCATAATCCCCCTCACGATTGACAAGGAGGACCAGCATGTCCGAGGACCAGCCAGGTACCACCCCGACCGGTGAGTCGGAGGAGACCCTCCGCACCAGAGTGCAGTTCCTCGAGGAAGAGGCCACGATGCTCCGTCGTCGCCTCGACGACTCGCCGAGCCGGGTGCGCGCCCTGGAGGAACGGCTGCTGGAGTCCAAGTCGCAGCTGTCGGGGGCCATGGCCCAGAACGGCAAGCTGGCCGACACCCTGCGGGACGCGCGCGAGCAGATCATCGGGCTGAAGGAACAGGTCGAGAAGCTCGCCGCCCCGCCCAGCGGCTACGGCGTCTACCTCGGGCCGGGCCCGACGGAGGAAACCGTCGAGATCTTCACCCAGGGGCGCAAGCTGCGGGTGAACGTCAGCCCCGACGTCGAGGTCGGCGAGCTGCGGCAGGGCCAGGAGGTCGTCCTCAACGAGGCGCTCAACGTCGTGGAGGCCGCCGGCTACGAGATCATCGGTGAGGTCATGGCCGTCAAGGAGGTCATGGGCGACGGCCGGTTGCTCGTGATCGGCCACACCGACGACGAGCAGGTCGTGCGGATGTCCGACGCCCTGATGGACTCGCCGCTGCGCAGCGGCGACCACGTGATGGTCGAGTCGCGGTCGGGGTACGCCCTCGAGCGGTTGAACCGGCCCGAGGTCGAGGAGCTCGTCCTCGAGGAGGTGCCCGACATCGCCTACACCGACATCGGTGGGCTCGGACCCCAGATCGAGGCCATCCAGGACGCGGTCGAGCTGCCGTTCCTCCACGCCGACCTCTTCGTCGAGCACGAGCTGCGGCCGCCGAAGGGCATCCTGCTGTACGGCCCCCCCGGTTGCGGCAAGACGATGATCGCCAAGGCCGTCGCCAACTCCCTGGCCAAGCGGGTCGCGGAGAAGGAAGGCCGCGACGACGCCCGGTCGTACTTCCTCAACATCAAGGGCCCGGAGCTGCTGAACAAGTACGTCGGCGAGACCGAACGGCAGATCCGGCTGATCTTCCAGCGGGCCCGCGAGAAGGTCGCCGAGGGCCACCCCGTCATCGTGTTCTTCGACGAGATGGACTCGATCTTCCGCACCCGCGGGTCGGGCGTGTCCTCCGACGTGGAGACGACCATCGTCCCGCAGCTGCTCAGCGAGATCGACGGTGTGGAGACCCTCAAGGACGTCATCGTCATCGGTGCCTCCAACCGCGAGGACATGATCGACCCGGCGATCCTGCGTCCCGGACGCCTCGACGTGAAGATCAAGATCGAACGTCCCAACGCCGAGGCGGCCAAGGAGATCTTCGCGATCTACCTGCACGCGGGCCTGCCGCTGCACCCCGACCTGGTCAAGGAGTACGGATCGGAGGAGGACGCCTGCAGGGCGCTGGTCAGCCAGACCGTCGAGCGGATGTACGCCGACGACGACTCCAACCGGTTCCTCGAGGTCACCTACGCCAACGGGGACAAGGAGGTCCTGTACTTCAAGGACTTCAACTCCGGCGCCATGATCGAGAACGTGGTCGCACGGGCCAAGAAGCTGGCGATCAAGCGGTTCCTCGACGAGGGCCAGAAGGGCATCAAGGCCGAGGACCTGCAGATCGCCATCAGGGACGAGTTCAAGGAGAACGAGGACCTGCCCAACACCACCAACCCCGACGACTGGGCCCGCATCTCCGGCAAGAAGGGCGAGCGGATCGTGTACGTCCGCACGCTCATCGGGGACGGCAACGAGCCCGGCAAGTCGATCGAGAGCGTGCAGACTGGCCAGTACCTCTAGCAGCGGCGGGCGGGGGTACCTCCTCGTCCGCAACACCGCTGCCGGCACCGACGACCAGGCGTTCGTCGACGCGGTCTGCCGCGAGCTCGGCACCGCCGAGGTCGTTGCCACCGACGGTCCCGACGACGTCGACGACGCCCTGCGCGCCGCCGACGGCCGGACCGTCGTGGCCTGCGGCGGCGACGGATCACTGCACCTGCTGGTCGACCGCGCCCGGGCCCTCGGCCTGACCGACGAGCTGGAGCTCGGGCTGGTCCCGCTGGGCACCGGCAACGACTTCGCCGGGCACCTCGGCATCCCCACCGACCCCGACGGCGCCGCAGCGGTGCTGCGTGACGGGCCGGTCCGTCGCATGGACGTGCTCGTCGGCGACGACGACCAGGTCGTGGTCAACGCCGTGCACGTCGGCATCGGGGTCGAGGCCGCCCGTCGTGCCGACGACCTGAAGGCCTCCCTCGGCGCGTTGGCCTATCCCCTCGGTGCGATGGTCGCCGGCGTGGCCGCGGAGGGCCTGCAGGTGGAGGTGCGGGTCGACGGCGAGCGGATCGACCTGGGCGACCCGGCGCTGATGGTGATCGTCGGCAACGGCCCGACGATCGGCGGGGGAACCCCAGCCGTGCCGTCGGCACGCCCCGACGACGGCCTCCTCGACGTGGTGGTCAGCCATGCGGTCGGCCCGGCCGCCCGCACCGCCTTCGGCATGGCGCTGGCGCGTGGCACCCACGTCGACCGCGACGACGTCGTGTCTGCTCGCGGCAGCCGGGTGGAGATCCTCGGCCCCCGCCTGGCCCACAACGCCGACGGCGACCTCGCCGCCGCCACCGACACCCCTCGGAGCTACCGCATCGAACCGGCCAGCTACCGCCTCCGGATCCCGCCGCCCCAGTAGCCGCCCCGGCCGGTCAGTCGACAGTGCCGACCACGAGCAGGTCGGTCCAACCCTCGACGGCGACGTCGTCGATGGGGATCGCGTCCGGGATCGCGAGGGCGAGCAGGCGGGGCCGAGGCGCCGGCTGGCAGGACATCGGTTCGTCGGACCCGGCGCCGGTGACGACAACGGTCCCGTCGACCAGGTCAGCGGACTCGAACACGAACTCGCAACCGACCTCGTCGGCGAACCGGATCACGAGGACGTCGTCGGCGGCGTCGACGTCGGGGGGCGGGTCGGTGACCCCGAGGCCGTCCCAGGCCTCGACGAACGCGTCCCCACCGTCGAGCCGCAGGGCCGACGGGATGGGCCCCCGGTCGAGCATCGGGCCGTCGTGGACGACCGTTGCGACGAACGACTCCGGGCCGTCGGGGGCGGCTGTTGCCGGCGTCTCGGAGCCCGTGCAGCCAGCGATGGCGACTGCCCCCATCATCAGGCGGGCCAGCACCGACGGGATCCGCAGGCGAACGTCACTGGGCATGCCGTCGAGGTTGGCACGGCCAGTACCGGTTCGCCGAAGGTCAACGACCCGACCGGCAGCATGCCGAACACGATTCAGAACGGAACGAGGATTTCCGCAGGAGCATCGCGAACCGGGTCGACACGACCCGTTCATCCCTCCAGGAGGTTCACGATGCGTCCGTCCGCTGCAGTCCCCGCCCTTGCCCTCGTCCTTGCCGCAATGGTCCCGGGAGCGGTGGCCGCAGACGACGCCTGCAGGCTGCTGGAGGGCGGTGCGACCACCGACCCCAGCGACGACGTGGAGGTCTGCCGCACCCCCGTCTGGATCCACCAAGCCGACACCAAGGTCGGCAACCTCGCCGGCCAGGGCCACGGCGTGCCCGGCTGGGACGGCAACGCCCCGACCGCCTCGGTCACGAGCGGCGCAGGCGGCGGGTACGCGGGCACCAGCGCCTGGCAGGTCACCGACGCGTGGGACCCGACCTACACCCCCGCGTTCGAGGGCAGCCACGACGGCGCGATCGACAACCTGCTCATCGACCTCTACCTGTTCCCGCCGCAGGCCATGGTCGAGAACGCAGCCGGTCAGGGCGGCACCAGCTTCCGGGTGGACGCCAACCTGTACGTCGACGGTGACCTGGTCGCCCAGCACGGCGACCTGACCATGGATCTGGAGGACGCAGGCGACGCGGTCAAGAAGGTCCAGTTCGCCTTCGTCGACCTGTACGACGCCACGATCGGCGACGGGTCGCACGACCTTCGGCTGGAGGTCGTGGGGACGGGCCTGGCCTCCAACGGGGCCGTGTGGGTCTACGACACCACCGAGGTGCCGTCGGGGATCGTGTTCAACGCCACCGACGACGAGCTGGACGGCGTCGCCGGCAACCCCGACTGGCCGTTCTGATCCGCCACGACCGGCGGGACCGCCCCGAACCGGGGGCGTCCCGCCGGTAGGCTGGCGGCCACATGGCGATCACCAAGTACCTCGGCACCGAAACCGAGTTCGGCATCACCGTGGTGGGCCGACCCGAGTTCAACCCCGTGCTGGCCTCCTCGCTGGTGGTCAACGCCTACTCGGCGGACGGCCGCAACCGTGCCCGGTGGGACTACGAGGACGAGGATCCGCTGCGCGACGCCCGCGGGTTCGCCCAGCCGGGCGCCCACGAACCGGCGCCCGAGGACGACATCGGGCTGGCCAACTCGATCCTGACCAACGGCGCCCGCTTCTACGTCGACCACGCCCACCCCGAGTACTCCTCACCGGAGGTGTCCAACCCGCGTGACGCGGTGGTGTGGGACAAGGCGGGCGAACGGATCCTCGAGATCGCCGCCAGCCGTGCGGCGCCGCTGCTGCCCGGGCACGACGACCGCCAGCCGGGCCGCATCCTGATCACCAAGAACAACACCGACGGCAAGGGCGCCGCCTACGGCATGCACGAGAACTACATCGTCGACCGGGCCACCCCGTTCGGCGAGATCGTGCGCCAGCTGACGCCCTTCTTCGTCTCCCGCCAGCCGCTCGTCGGTGCCGGGCGCGTCGGCAGCGAGTTCCCCTCGGCCGAGGTGGACTACCAGGTCACCCAGCGCGCCGACTTCTTCGAGGTCGAGGTCGGCCTGGAGACCACGCTCAAGCGGCCGATCATCAACACCCGCGACGAACCGCACGCCGATCCCGACCGCTTCCGGCGCCTGCACGTCATCATCGGCGACGCCAACATGAGCGAGGTCTGCACCTACCTGAAGCTGGGGTCCACCGCGCTGGTCCTGTCGATGGTGGAGGACGGGTTCCTGCCCGATGCGCTCTCGGTCGCCAACCCGGTGAAGACCCTCCACGAGGTCAGCCACGACCTGACGTGCGCGAAGACCATCGCGCTCAAGGACGGCCGCCGGGTGCGCCCCATCGAGCTGCAGTGGCACTACCTCGAGTGGGCCCGGAAGTGGGCCGACCAGCGCGACGCCCCCGACTGGGCGGCCGACCTCATGGCCACGTGGGAGCGGCTCCTGACGCAGCTGGAGGCCGACCCCATGGGCCTCGACGGCGTCGTCGACTGGGTGACCAAGTACCGGATCATGCAGCGCTACGTCGACCGGGACGGCCTGGACTGGGACGACGAGAAGCTCAAGCTCATCGACATCCAGTACCACGACGTGCGTCGAGACAAGGGCCTGTACAACAAGCTCGTCGCCGGGGGCCGCATCGAGACGATGGTGGAGGAGCACGAGGTGCAGCGGGCGATGACGGCGCCGCCGTCGGACACCCGGGCGTACTTCCGCGGCCGCTGCCTGGAGAAGTTCCGCGACAGCGTCACGGCGGCCGGGTGGGACTCCATGATCTTCGACGTGGGCGGCGAGACCCTGCAGCGCGTGCCCATGATGGACCCCTCCCGCGGAACCGAAGCGGTCGTCGGCGCCCTGATCGATCGGTGCGACACCGCTCGGCAGCTGCTGGATGCCATCCGCAGCTGATCCACGAAGGACGATCACGGACATGGTTCGACCGTACCTCGCCCTCGCCCGCCGGCTGGAGCGGGACCCCCGCTTGCCCGACGCCGAACGCGCGGTCCTCGCCGCCCGGGCCGAACGGTGGCTCGAGCAGGTCCTGCCGGCGCTGGCCCTGGTGTATCCCGACAGCCCCGACCTGCCCGACCGCCTGCTCGACGTCCTCGTCGAGGGGGTCCTCGCCAGGTCCGACAGCCTGCGGATCCGCGACCGGGTGCGCGAGGCGGCGCCCGACTGGTTCCTGTCCGAACGCATGGTCGGCTACGTCACCTACGTCGACCGGTTCGACGGCACGATCGCGCGGCTGGGGGAGCGGCTGGAGCACCTCACCGACCTGGGGGTCACCTACCTGCACCTGATGCCCCTGCTGCATGCGCGTCCACGACCCAACGACGGCGGCTACGCCGTGCAGGACTTCCGGGCTGTCGACCCGGCCCTGGGGACGATGGACGACCTGCGCGCGCTGGCCGCGCGCCTCCACGGCGCCGGCATCAACCTGTGCGTCGACCTCGTGCTCAACCACACCGCCGCCGAGCACGAATGGGCCCAGCGGGCCAGGGCGGGGGAGCAGCGGTACCTCGACTACTACCGGACCTACCCCGACCGCACCGAGCCGGACCGATGGGAGCAGACCCTCCCCGAGGTGTTCCCCGACACCGCACCCGGCAACTTCACCTGGGACGAGGCGATGGGCCGGTGGGTCTGGACCACGTTCAACCAGTGGCAGTGGGACCTGAACTGGGCCAACCCCGACGTCTTCGTGGAGATGGTGCGGATCATCCTGGACCTCGCGGCCGTCGGCATCGACGTGCTGCGCCTGGACGCGGTGCCGTTCCTGTGGAAGCGCATGGGGACCGACAGCCAGAACCTGGCCGAGGTGCACTTGATCCTGCGGGCCATACGGGGGCTGGTCGGCATCGCCGCCCCGGCGACGATCCTCAAGGGCGAGGCCATCGTCGCCCCCCGCGACCTCGTGCCCTACCAGGGGGTCGGACCGCGACAGGCCGCCGAATGCGACCTGCTGTACCACAACCAGCTGATGGTCCAGGGCTGGTCGTCGCTGGCTGCACGCGACGGTCGGCTGGCCACCATCGCCCTGTCGACCATGGCCGAGACCCCTCCACACGCGTCATGGGTGACCTACGTCCGTTGCCACGACGACATCGGCTGGGCGATCGACGACGCCGACGCCGGGCAGCGGGGCTGGGACGGGTCCGCCCATCGTCGGTTCCTGTCCAGCTGGTACGCGGGCGAGCTGGAGGGCAGCCCCGCAGAGGGCGCCCACTTCCAGGAGGACTTCGTCTCCGGTGATCGGCGGACGTCGGGGACGACCGCGGCGCTGGTGGGCCTCAGCCGCGCCCGTGCCGACGGCGACCAGCACGCCATCGGCGAGGCGATCGACCGGTTCCTCCTGCTGTACGCGCTCGCCGCCAGCTACGGCGGCATCCCCTTGATCTGGATGGGCGACGAGGTCGCGCTGGACAACGACACCAGCTTCCTGGCCGATCCCGATCGTGCCCCGGACAACCGCTGGCTGCACCGTCCGTGCATGGACTGGTCGGTCGCCGCTCGGCGGGCCGATCGGTCGACGGTCGAGGGGAGGGTCCACTCGGGGCTCGTCCGCCTGATGCGTGCCCGTGCCGAGCTGCCCACGCTGCGGGCCGGTGGCAGCGTGACGCCGCTGTGGCACGACAACGACCACGTGCTGGCCTTCCGACGGCATCACCACCGTCACGGACGGCTGGTGGGTCTGGCCAACTTCCACCCCGATCCGCAGCGGATCGACCTGCGCGCGACCGAGGTGGCCGACCTGCACGAACCATTCGACGCGCTCGACGGCCACTGGACCCGCTCGGGGCCGGGCGCCGACGTCGTACCGGGCCTGTCGATGCGCTGGATCAGCGAGCCGTGACCCACGACCCCGGTAGACTCGGGACAACGACGAATCCCCCGAGGAGGCACCCATGAGCGACGGTGGACAGGTCCGCAAGCAGAAGGGCAAGCAGACCGAGGAGCAGGACGCCAAGGTCGAGACCGAGGCGACCGAGGTCGACACCTCCGACGTGGACGACCTGCTCGACGAGATCGACGGGGTGCTCGAGGAGAACGCCGAGGAGTTCGTCAAGAACTACGTCCAGAAGGGCGGCCAGTAGGGGAGGGCACCCCGGCCCGACGGCGTTGTCCCGGGCCGGGGTGCGCGGTCAGGCGACGGACCGTGGTGTAGCGTCGGCCGCCTATGACGGACCGCCATCCCCTGCGCCCCTTCATCGTGGACCCGTTCGACTACACCGCGCCGAGCTTCAGCGCACTGCTGCGCCAGGCCGTCCCGGAGGCGATGCCCCAGATGGGTGACGTGCACTCGATGCCCGCACATGTCGAGGGCACGACGATCGTGGCCACCACCTACGCCGGTGGGGTGATCATCGCCGGCGACCGGCGTGCCACCGCCGGCAACCTGATCTCCAAGCGCGACATGCGCAAGATCTTCCAGACCGACCGGCTGTCGGCCGTCGGCATCTCCGGCTCGGCAGGCCCCGCCATCGAGCTGGCGAAGATCTTCGCCACCGAGCTGGAGCACTACGAGAAGGTCGAGGGCAGCGAGCTCTCCCTGGAGGGCAAGGCCAACAAGCTGGCCAGCATGGTTCGCGGCAACCTGCCGCTGGCCATGCAGGGACTCGTCGTGGTTCCCCTGTTCGCCGGCTTCGACCCCCGGCAGGACGAGGGGCGGATCTTCGACTTCGACGTGGCCGGCGGCCGCTACGAGGAGAAGCGGTTCTCCGCGACCGGCTCCGGCAGCCTGCACGCCCGCGCGTCGCTGAAGGCGCGCTGGGAGGCCGGGTTGAGCGCCGACGCTGCGGTGGACCTGGCCGTCGCGTCGTTGTGGGACGCCGCGGACGAGGACTCGGCCACCGGGGGGCCCGACACCATCCGTGGGGTGTACCCCATCGTCGCCCAGATCGACGCCGCCGGGTACGTCGAGCGCGACGAGGACGACATCGCCGAGCGGGCCCGCGTGGTCGCGGAGTCGCGCAGCAGCCGGCTGTCCGGCGGCGGTGCCGAGACCAGCCCTCGCCCCAACGCCAACCCCTGATCCGCGGGAGCAACACCTCATGCCGATGATGCCCTACGTCTCGCCCGAGCAGGCGATGAAGGACAAGGCCGACTTCGCCCGCAAGGGCATCAGCCGCGGCCGGTCCGTCGTCGCCCTGACCACCGAGAACGGCCTGCTGTTCGTCGCCGAGAACCCTTCGGCCACCCTCCACAAGGTGTCGGAGATCTACGACCGCATCGCCTTCGCCGCGGTCGGCAAGTACAACGAGTTCGAGCAGCTCCGCGTCGCCGGCATTCGCCTGGCCGACGTCAAGGGCTACCAGTACAGCCGCGACGACGTCACCGGCCGTGCGCTGGCCAACGCCTACGCAAACGCCATGGGTGCGACGTTCACCGACTCGCCCAAGCCGCTGGAGGTCGAGCTGCTGGTCGCAGAGGTCGCCGAGGACGACGTCGAGCTGTACCACATCCTCTACGACGGCTCGATCACCGACGAGGAGAACTACGTCGCCATCGGGGGCAGCGCCGAGGCCATCAACGAGGCGCTCCGGACCCGCTTCGAGCCCGGCATGGACCGGGCCACGGCCCTGCGCACCACCGTCGCCGCGCTGCAGGAGGTCGAGGAGCGCGAGATGGTCGCCGACCGCCTGGAGGTGGCCGGCCTGGACCGCGCGCTCGGGCGCCGCAAGTTCTTCCGCCTCTCCGAGGACGACATCGCGGGGATGTTGTCCTGACGAGGGTCTGACGACTCGGGCGGGCACACCCCATCTCCGTCGTCTGCCCGCTACGCTGCGATCAACTCATGGCACCGGAACCCATCGACCTCGGAATCGAAGACCTCGCAGACGCCGTTGAGGTCGGCGCTGGCGGCTTCGGCACGGTCTACAAGGCACGGCAGGAATCCCTGCGTCGCGACGTCGCGGTCAAGATGGTCACCAGCACCGTCAAGGACCGCAAGGTACGGATCCGGTTCGAACGCGAGATCCAGGCCATGGGGATGCTCTCGGGCCACCCCAACATCGTCACCGTCTACGACTCGGGGTTCACCTCCAACGGGCAGCCCTACATCCTGATGGACTTCATGGACCAGGGGTCGCTGGCCGACCGCCTGGAGTCCGACACCACCCTGCCGTGGGCCGACGTGCTGGAGATCATGGTCAAGGTCTGCGGGGCGCTGGAGACCGCGCACCAGGCCGGCATCCTGCACCGGGACATCAAGCCCGAGAACGTTCTGGTCAGCGCCTACGGCGAGCCCAAGCTGGGTGACTTCGGCATCGCCCGGCTCAAGGGCGGGCCAGAGACGGGCACGTCCAGCCTGACCGCGTCGATCGAGCACGTGTCCCCCGAGCTGCTGGAGGCCAAGGCTCCGGGTGTCCCCAGCGACATCTACGCTCTCGGGTCGACGATGTACAAGCTGCTCGTCGGCCGGGCGGCGTTCCTCAAGCCGGAGGACGAGTCGATCGTCCCGGCCCTCACGCGCATCAGGGACGAACCCGTCCCCAACCTGCGCGAACGGGGTGTCCCCGACCCCGTGGCCGCCATCGTCGAGCGGTCCATGGCCAAGGACCCCGAGGCCCGCTTCGCCTCGGCAGCCGAGATGGGCCGCGCCCTGCGGACTGCCCAGCGTCAGCTCGGCCTGTCGGTGACCCCGTTGCCCATCCGGGAGGAGGAGGCCGCCGCTGCGCGTGACGCCACCCGGACGATCAACACCGATGACCTCGCGTCGTCCATCGACGACATCCGCGCGCAGGCAGCGCAGTCCTCGGGGCCGGTCACCCACAGCGGCCCCCAGGGTGTGCCGGGGCCCCCCACACAGTCCGGTCCGCACAACCTGCCGGTCGGGCCGCAGGGACCCCAGCCCGCCCCACCGCGTCAGCCGACCGGGCCCGTCGGCTACCCCCAGCAACCCCAGCACCCCACCGGCCCACAGCCCTTCCGTGGCCCCGGCCCGAGCCCCGCCTACCAGCAGCCCGCACCGCCCTCGTCGGGTGGCGGCCGCACCCTGGCGATCATCGGCGGCATCGTCGGGTTGGCCGTCGTCGTCGGCATCGTGGTCGCCGTGTCCGTGTCCGGTGGTGGCAGCCCCGATCCGGAGCCGACCCCTTCGGTCACCCCGACCGCACCGGTCACCGAACCCGAGCCCGGCCCGACCACGGAGGACGAACCGGCCGACTACGTCTTCGAGACGTTGATGGACGACACGGGCACGATCCAGATCAGCGCCCCCCGCCCGTGGACCGACATCGACGGCAGCGCGTGGGTGGAGGACGGCAGCCCGATCGGACGACAGATCGTCGCCGCGCCGGACCTTGCGGGCTTCCGTGGCAGCTGGAACGTGCCCGGGCTGATCTTCGGCGTCAGCGAGCAGCTGGCGACGTCGTTCACACCCGAGACGTTGCTGGACGCGTTCAGCTTCGCCACCCAGTGCGACTACCAGGGCCGGTCGCCCTACAGCGACCCGGCCTACACCGGGTTCCGGGACGACTACGTCGACTGCGGCGGCACCGACACCGACTACACCATCGTGGCGGCCTGGCCTCCGACCTCCGACGTGATGCTGCTGGTGCAGTTCCAGCACCTCGACGACCGCGACGAGGTGGCGCTGCAGATGGCGCTCGACACCTTCGTCATCATCCCGCCCCAGACGGAGAACCCCGGGCAGTAGCCGGCCGGGCTGACCCCGACGGCGAGTCGGCAGCACTACAGTGGGGACGATTCGGTCGGGACGGCCGGTACCGCGAGCCAGGAGGATCCCATGCATCGGCGCATCTTCGGACTGGAGGTCGAGTACGGGGTCACCTGCACCTTCCGCGGTCAGCGGCGGCTGTCACCGGACGAGGTCGCCCGCTACCTCTTCCGGCGTGTCGTCTCGTGGGGACGGTCCTCCAACGTGTTCTTGGAGAACGGCGCTCGCCTGTACCTCGACGTGGGCAGCCACCCCGAGTACGCCACCGCCGAGTGCGACTCGGTCAAGGCGGTCGTGGCGCACGACAAGTCGGGCGAGCGGATCCTCGAGGGGCTGGTCGAGCAGGCCGAGGAACGGCTGCACGAGGAGGGGATCGCCGGGACGATCTACCTGTTCAAGAACAACACCGACTCGGCCGGCAACTCCTACGGCAGCCACGAGAACTACCTGGTCGCCAGGTTCGGCGAGTTCCAGAAGCTCGCCGACACCCTGATCCCGTTCCTGGTGAGCCGGCAGATCTTCGCCGGGGCCGGGAAGGTGCTGCAGACCCCACGCGGGGCGGTCTACTCGATCTCCCAGCGAGCCGAGCACATCTGGGAGGGGCTGTCGTCGGCAACGACCCGGTCCCGGCCGATCATCAACTCGCGTGACGAACCGCACGCCGACGCCGAACGGTTCCGTCGGCTCCACGTGATCGTCGGCGACTCCAACATGGGGGAGTACACCACCTGGCTGAAGGTTGCGACCTGCGACCTGGTGCTGCGCATGATCGAGTCCGGGGCGGTCATGCGTGACCTGTCCCTGGACAACCCCATCCGCGCGATCCGCGAGATCAGCCACGACATGACCTGCACCCGGCGGGTCAAGCTGGTCGGCGGGCGCGAGCTGTCGGCGTTGGAGATCCAGCGGGAGTACCACGCCCGCGTCACCCAGTTCGTGCAGTCCACAGGGTCCGACCCGGACACCGACGAGGTGCTGGCGGAGTGGGGTCGTGTGCTCGACACCCTCGAGGACGACCCCCTCAAGCTGTCCCGCGAGATCGACTGGGTGACGAAGTACCAGCTGATCGACGACTACCGGCGCAAGCACGACCTGCCGCTGTCCCACCCACGCGTGGCGATGCTGGACCTGCAGTACCACGACGTGAACACCACGCGCGGCCTGTACTACGTCCTGCAGCGCAACGACAAGGTCGACCGGGTGACCGACGACCACACGATCCAGACCGCCATGTCGACGCCGCCCCAGACCACCCGGGCGAAGCTGCGCGGCGACTTCATCCGCGAGGCGAAGCGCAAGCGTCGTGACTTCACCGTCGACTGGGTCCACCTCAAGCTCAACGACCAGGCCCAGCGGACCGTGCTGTGCAAGGACCCGTTCACCCACGACGACGAACGAGTCGCCAAGCTCATCGCGTCCATGTGACCCCGGCACCTGCTGGGTTCTAGGATCGAACGCATGAGCCACCCTGCCTCCGCCATCCGGTCCGCCCACGCCCTCCACGGCGTCATCGAACCCCTGCACGCCATCATGTACTTCGCCAAGGAGGTGCACGACCGCCTCGAGGCGCTGGGCATGGAGCCGAGGGGGGAGGGGTACGTGGCCAGCAGGGCGGCGCCGATGGGTGCGGTCGGGCCGGGCGCGGCCACCGCGGCGTTCTACGGGTTCAACCCGGCGGTCCTGCACTACGCCCTTCCCGCCGCCTGGGACAAGGCCTCCCCGTCCGCGGTCCTGACCGCACGCGCAGAAGGGGTGCAGGAGGTCTTCGAGCGAGTCCAGGCCCCCTCCGACGGGGTCGCCGAGGCGATCGAGCTGGCCAGCCGTGCCACGACGGGCCTCGACTGCGCCGGCCGATCGCTCGCCGCGGCCAACGCCCAGGTCCCGCTCACCGGCATGCCGTTCGCCGACCTGTGGCAGGTCACCGCCGTCCTGCGGGAGCATCGGGGCGACGGCCACCTGGCGGTGCTGCTGACCCACGAGCTGGGGCCCGTGGACGCCATGGTGCTCTACGCGACGTGGCAGGACCGGGTTTCGCGACGGTTCCTCCAGCGAAGCCGCATGTGGGACGACGACGCCTGGGCGGCCGCCGAGACGCGCCTCCGGACGCGTGGGTGGATGGACACCGACGGCCAGCTGACCGAGGAGGGGATCGCCAACCGGGATGCGATCGAAGCGCACACCGACCGCTTGGCCGCCCCGCCGTACGCGGTCCTCGGCGAGGCGGACTCCAGACGACTGTTCGACCTGATCCGTCCGATCGCCGCGGCCCTCAACGACGGTGGCGCCTACCCCCGACCATGGGCGTTGCCCGAGACCTTCTAGGCGCCTTCGGCCGGCTGTCCCTACTCGTCCAGGTGGACTCGCTCCCCGTGCCGATCGAAGATCATGAGCATCTCCACCGGTCCACCTGCTCCGCCGAACGCATGTGGGGTCATCGTGTCGAAGGACGCCGCTTGACCCTCCCGCACGAGGATCTCGCGCTGCCCCAGGAGCAGCCGCGCCGTTCCCTCGAGCACCGTGAACCAGTCGTAGCCGGGGTGCACCCTCGGCTCCTGCGGACTGGTCACCTCGGGATAGCGGATCTTCACCACCTGCCGACCGCTGGGGTCGTCGGGGCGTGACAGGGGCCAGCGGATGATCCCGCGGTGCTCGTCCCGCTGGGGACGGATCACGACGTCCTCGAGGTCGGGGCCGGCGAGCAGGTCGTCGACGGAGGAGTCCAGGGCGTTGGCGAGCGCCACCAGATGGTCCAGGGCAAGCCGTCGGTGGCCCGTCTCGATGCGGCTGATCGTCGAGGCCCCCATGTGCGCGCGACGGCCGAGCTCGTCCAGCGACCACCCACGCGCCAGGCGCAGGCTGCGGAGTCGCTGACGGACCGCGTCCTCGACCCCGACGCCGCCGTTGTGGTGTCCCTCGTCTTGCGTCATCGGCAAGAGTCTATGCCGGTGGCGACTGGGATGCATACGGTCCATGCATGACCAACTCAACGCACCAGCACGCTGAGCACGCCCACGGGCACCACCACGACCACGAGGACATCGACTGGGACGCCATGGGCGAGACCCTGGAGGAGGAGGGGACCGTCGTCGCCCCGATGCTCGAGGACATCCTCGGCTGGGTCGACGGCCTGCTGCAGGACCGAGGGCGGCCCCCAGGACGGATCCTCGACGTCGGCTCGGGACCGGGGGTCGGCAGCATCGCCATGCTCCAGCGCTGGCCGGCGGCGTCAGCCGTGGCGGTTGATGCGGGCGCGGGCCTGCTCGCCCGAGCCGAACGGCGGGCAGCCGACCTCGGGCTGGCCGGTCGCCTGACCACCGTCGAACGACGCCTTCCAGCCGACCTGACGGACCTCGGCCGCTTCGACCTGGTGTGGGTCTCGATGGTGCTGCACCACCTGGGCGACGGCACCGAGGCCGTGCGAACCCTCGCCGACCTGCTGGAGCCCGGCGGATACCTCGTGGCGGTGGACTTCGGTGACCCGATGACGTTCCTGCCCGAGGACCTTCCCGAGGACCTTCAGGTGGGCCCTCCCGGGCTGGCCGAGCGGTTGGAGGCCGCCGTCACCGCGTGGCTGCGACACGGCCACGGGCACGAGGACGTTCCGGACGACGCCACGGTCAACGGTGACGTCGACGCCCTGGCCCGGGCTGCTGGGCTGGACGTCGTGGCGGTGCGTGACGTGCGCCTTCGCTTCGAGCGTCCGCTGGACGTCCCGTCCCGACGGCTGTTCGCCGGTCACCTGCGTCGGTTCCACGCCGTCCTCGGGGACCACCTCGACCCCGAGGACATGGCTGCCCTCGAGTCGTTGCTGGACGACGCGTCCGCCGAGGGGGTCACGCGCAGCGGCCTGCTGCACCTCGACACCTCCCGGCGGGTGCACGTCATCGCCGCGCCGACGAGCTGAGCGACCCGGACGCGGCTACCCGCCGCCGGGCCTGCCGACCGCGGGGTCCGGTGGTGGGGGAGGTTCCTCCTCCTCCGGCGGTGGCGCCGGTTCGGGCTCCGGTGCCGGCTCCGGCGGCGGAGGCGGTGGTGGTGGTGGTGGCGGCGGTGGTGGTGGCGGTGGCGGCGGTGGCGGGGCTGGATCCGTCGTCGGGCGCCCCTGGGGGTTGTCCGGAGGCAGCGGCTGCTGCGGGTTGGGGTTGTCCGTCGGACCGGTCGGCGGTTCGGGCTCGGGTTCGGGCTCGGGGACGGCGGTCGGCTGGTCGGTGGGTGCGGCCGGCGGCGGGGGCGGGGGGACCGACCCGGTGGAGATGCCGATGGTGATCTGCTCGCCCGCGGGCACGACGGTGCCGCCGCGCGGCTGCTGCCAGACCACCTGGCCGGCCGGACGTTCGCTGTCGACCTCGGTCGTGCGCGCGGACAGGCCGACGTCGGCCAGCTCGCGGTAGGCATCGAACTCCTGCAGGGTCCGCACGTCGGGGACCTCGACGTCGCCCTCCTCGACCTCGCGTTCGTACCCGCCCGGTGGTTCGGTCGGGAACTCGATCGGCTCGATGCCCTCCAGGGCCCGGGCCATGAAGTCGTGCCAGATCTGGGAGGGCTGGCGGCCGGACGACACGCCGGACATGGCGATCCGTCCCTCTGGATGACCGACCCAGACCGAGGTGGACAGCACGGGGGTGTAGCCGGTGAACCACGCATCGGCGTTGGACTGCGACGTTCCGGTCTTGCCACCCGCTCGCCAGCCCAGGTTGGCGATGTTGGCGCGGCCCGCGGTGCCACAGCAGACGACCTGCTGCATGGTGTCGACCATGATCTCGTTGACGACCGGGTCGAAGATCTGGGTCGGCACCGTCGGGCGGGCGTACAGGACGTTGCCCTGCTGGTCCTCGACGCGGTCGATGAGGCTCGGCTCGATCCATGCGCCGGCGTTGGCGAACGCGGCGAACGCGCCGGCCATCTCCAGCGTGGTCACCCCGTTGGTCAGACCGCCGAGCGCGATCGACGGGTTGATGATGACCTGGCCGGTGATCGGGTCCCGAAGCGCCGCGTTGGTGTCGATGCCCAGCTGGTTGGCCAGGTTCACGACGTTCTCCGGCCCGACGATGAGCATCAGCTGGGCGAACGCCGTGTTGACGGAGCTCACCAGCGCACGACGCATCGTGATCGGTCCGTAGCTGGCGTTGCCGAAGTTCTTGACGCCGCGGTCCTCCCACTCGTCGCCCGTCTCGAACCGGGTGGGGCTGGCACCCGGCAGCGTCATCGAGGGCGAGAACCCGATCTCCAGGGCCGTGGCCATGACCAGCGGCTTCCACCCCGACCCCGGCTGCCGCCGGCCCTGGGTCGCGAAGTTGTACTGCTCCCGGTCGAAGTCGCTGCCGCCGTAGATGGCCCGGATCTGCCCGGTGCGCGGGTCCACGCTGGACAGCGCTGCCGTGGGGGTCGGGTCGGGGAAGTAGGAGAGGACGACCTCCTCGGCGATCTGCTGCAGCCGCGGGTCGAAGGAGGTGTAGACGTTGAGGCCGCCGTTCAGCAGCACCTCGTTGCGCTCCAGGCGCGTGTCCCCGAACTCCTCGAGCGTGTAGAACTCCTGCTTGACCGCCTCGGCGATGAAGGGGTCCGAGGGCTGCTCGATCACGCGAGGGGCGATCTGCAGCGGGGCGTTCAGCTCGGTCTCGAGCTGCTCGGGGGCAAGCCATCCCTCCTCCACCATCGCGCGCAGCGTTGCGTCGCGGCGGCGGACGGCGATGTCGGGGAAGCGCCGCGGGTCGGTGGCGCCGGGGGAGCGGATCTGGCCGGCGAGCGTGGCGGCCTCACCGGGGGTCAGCTGGTCGACGGTCTTGTGGTAGTACTCCTCGGCCGCAGCGGCGATCCCGTAGGCGCCGCCACCGAAGTAGACCTGGTTGAGGTACCGCTCGAGGATCTCCTCCTTGGTCAGCTCGCGCTCGAGCGCCATGGCGAAGGCGACCTCCGTGAGCTTTCGCTGCAGGGAGATGTCGTCGCCGACCTCGGACTTGGCCAGCTGCTGGGTGATCGTCGAGCCACCCTGGGAGACGTCGCGGGTGCGCAGGTTCTCCAGCAGCGCACGGCCGAAGCCCTCCACGTCGAACCCGTCGTGCTCGTAGAACCGGCGGTCCTCGGCGGCCAGCACGGCGTTCTGCACGTGCGGTGGGATCTCGTCGAGGGTGACGATCGTGCGGTCCACCTCGTCGTGCAGGACCGCGATGACGCTGCCGTCGGCGGCGTAGACCGTCGAGGTCTGGTCCAGGCCGGCGAGCTCGACCTCGGCCGGGACCTGCACGCCGAAGCCGACGCTGTTCGCCAGGCCCTCACCTGCGGGGGCGAGCAGCATCGAGGCGATCCATCCGAGGATCAGGAAGCCCACCAGCAGCCCGGCGAACAGGCCGCCGGTGCGCAGGAGGATGAGGACGCCGCCCTTGGTGATCTGCAGGGCGCGGTCGGATGATTGAGTGTTTTCGGACATGACCGCTTGCCGGTGGACGACGGTGGACTCGGGCACAGTCTCGCACGGTGGACCACGGTTCTCCGCAGCTGTCACCGTCCGTTTGCATGGTTTGACCGCGCGTCCGAACGGGGACTGGCGCACACCGCGTGAAGGGGCAGCCGCGATCCCCCGCCGCGGCCGCTAGCCTGACCGCCCGGTGGTGGATCGACTCGAACGGCTGATCAACCTCGTCATCGCGCTGCGCGAGACGAGGCGTCCGCTGACGGTCGACGCCATCAACGAGCGCGTGGCCGGCTACGAAGGGGACCGGACCGACGCATGGCGTCGGATGTTCGAGCGCGACAAGGCCGACCTCCGCGACCTCGGGGTCCCCCTGCGGACCGAACGGGTCGACCGGTTCGACGAGACGCTCGGCTACCGGATCGACCCGGCGGACTACGACCTCCCCGACATCACCTTCGAACCCGCCGAGCTGACCGCCCTCGCGCTGGCCGTGCAGCTGACCGGCCTCGGTGACGAAGCCGCACCCGGCCTGGACAAGCTGGCCGTCGGCGCGGACCTGCCGGGCACGACCCGTGGGGTCGGGCGCCTGCCGCTGGAGCTGGGCCTGGACGCGCCCAACCGCGGCACCCTGACCGACGCCCTGCTGGAACGCCGGCGCGTCCGCTTCGCCTATCGACGGCCGGCGGACGTCGGCGAGGCCACGACCACCCGCAGGGTCGAACCCCACGCGCTGCTGCACCACCGTGGACGGTGGTACCTGCGGGGCCACGACCTGGACCGCGGGGCCCTCCGGACCTTCAGGCTCGACCGCATCGAGGGAACGGTGCGCCTGACCGGTGAGGCCGGGGCGTTCGTGATCCCCGACGAGGCCCCCGACCCCCGAGAGGTCGTGCCGGGCGCCGACCTCGACCCGGTGGACGCCGTCGTGCTGGCCGACGCCGAGATCGCCTGGACCGTCGCACGCCGTGCCCGCGGTGCCGGCGAGGCCGCGGACCGCCCGGGCTGGCGTCGCTTCACCATCCGGGTGACCGACCCCGAGAGCTTCGTGTCGTGGGTCCTCGACCAGGGGCCGGCCATCGAGGTGGTCCAGCCCACCGACCTGCGGGCACGGGTCATCACCCACCTCCAGGGATTGCTGGGATGAACCCCACGCTCGCCCGCCTGCAGCGGCTGCTGGTCATGGTGCCGTGGCTGCTGGACCACCCCGGCGTGCACGTCGAGGAGGTCGCCGAGCGGTTCGACGTCGCTCCCGGCGACGTCCTCGACGACCTGGACGTCCTGGGCTACTGCGGTCTGCCGGGGTACGGCGGCGGCGACCTCATCGAGGTGTCGATCAGCGGTGACCGCGTCGCCGTGCGCATGGCGGAGTTCTTCGCCCGGCCGCTGGCCCTCTCGGTGCGCGAGGGCCTGGCCCTGCTGATGGCGGCCCGGGCCACCCGCGACAGCGGGATCCTCGCCGAGGGCCACGGGCCGCTGGAGTCGGCGATCCTCAAGCTGACCGACCACCTCGGCGGTCAGGCCGGTGTGCCGGTGGTGCTCGACATCGACGCGGGCGGCTCGGACCTGCTGCGCCGCCTGATGCCCGCGGTCGCCGATCAGCGCGTGGTGCGGATCACCTACCGCTCGGCGTCCAAGGAGGAGACCACGGTCCGCGAGGTCGAGCCGTGGGCGCTGCGAAGCACGAGCGGTGCCTGGTACCTGCAGGGCCACTGCCGCCTCGCCGGGGACACCCGCGCGTTCCGTCTGGACCGGATCCGCGACCTGGTGGTCAGCGACGAGCGGGCCCCCGATCCGCCCGAGGAGCCGCCGCGCCCCCCGATCTACGAGCCGACCGACGCCGACCCCGTCGTCGTCATCGACGTCGGGCCCGAGTCGGCCTGGGTCACCGACCACGTCGTGCTGTCGGATCGCGAGCAGCTCGACGACGGCCGGCTGCGGCTGACCTTCCGTGCCGCGACGCTCGAATGGGCGGCGGGCCTGCTGGTCCGGCTCGGCGCCACGGCCACCGTGGTCACCCCGGATGCACTCCGCGACCTGGTCCGGTCCCGCGCAGCCGACGTACTAGTCAACTACGGCCAGGGTTGACCCCCTCGATGTGATGGTTTGGGCCTGCGACGGACTCCGGACGCTCAAGGTTCCGTGATCCCCCGCCGATGCTGTGGGTGTGCGAGCCGCCCACCGACGGGCCTCGGACGGATGGAACCCCTGACTCGAAGGACTCGAGACCCAATGACGACGATCAAGGCCACGTGCCCCACCTGCGGTGAAGTTGCGCTTACCCCCGACGACATCGAGCTGCGTGTGGACCAGGACCGTACCGAGGGCTCCTTCTACGGGTTCGAGTGCCCTCGCTGCACCGCCCAGGTCCGCAAGCCGGCCGACGAGCGTGTCGTCCGCCTGCTGGTCAGCGGCGGCGTCCCCGCCCTGCCGGTGGAGGACGAGGAGGTGCGTGTCCGGCTGAGCGAACGCTTCGACCACCCGCGCATCACCCACGACGACCTGCTGGACTTCCACCAGGTTCTTCAGGACGACTCATGGTTCGAGCAACTGCTGAGCGACGCCGCCTGATCGGCCCAGCGCCACACGACCCCACGACGCCCCGGCACCCGCCGCGGGCGTCGTTGCCTGTTCGGACTCGTGGCTGGTCGGACAGCAGGAACCGACGGGGTTGCCAGCGAACTCTCGGTGAACGTGGCGGTTCGCGTCACGCGTGCGGCGACGGGTCGTTGTGACCGTCGTACACTCGACTGACGTTGCGGTCACCCTGTGACGCCTTCGGCAACGCCCACCCTCAAGGACCTCCCATGAATCTCGGCCCCACTGAAATCATCGTCCTCGCCGTGCTGGTCATCGTGCTCTTCGGCGCCAAGAAGCTGCCGGAGCTCGGCAGCTCGGTCGGCAAGACCATCACGAACTTCCGCAAGGGCATGTCCGAGGCCGAGCTGGAGGCCCAGGAAGAGGCCAGGGCGCAGTCCCGCAGCGAGTCCAGCGACTCCACCGACGCCTGATCACGGCGGCGCCGGCTGACCCCAGCCGCCCCCGGTTCGACTGCTCGTGACCGCGACTGCTGACCCGCCCGTGTCCTCGGAGGACTACGAGGGCGAGGAGATGACCCTCTGGGAGCACCTGGAGGAGCTGCGGTCGCGCCTGTTCAAGGCCGCGCTGGCCCTGATGGTGACGTTCGTCATCGGGTTCGTCCTCAACGAGTTCGTCTTCGACATCCTCATCAAGCCGTACTGCTCGCTGGACCCGAGCCTGCGCGTGTCCAGCGCGATCTTCGACGACGAGTCCTGCCGGCTGGTCTTCTCCGACGTGCTGGGGGCGTTCAAGGTCCGCCTGAAGGCCGCGTCGGTGATCGCCATCACCTTCGGCGGTCCGGTCGTCTTCTACCAGCTTTGGGCGTTCATCGTCCCCGGGCTGAAGGCGCAGGAGAAGAAGTTCGCGGCCCCGTTCTTCTTCCTCAGCCAGTTCCTCTTCCTGCTGGGCGCGGCGTTCAGCTACTTCGTGATCCCCAAGGGCCTGGAGTTCCTCCTCAGCTTCGGCGGGTCGAACCTGATCAGCCTCATGGACGCCGACCGCTACATCAGCTTCCTGATCCGCACGATGATCGGGTTCGGCGTCTCGTTCGAGTACCCGCTGCTCGTCGCGATCCTCGTCCTGATGGGCGTCGTCAGCCATGCCTGGCTCAAGGAGTACCGCCGCCACGCGTTCTTCGGGGCGTTCGTGGCCGCTGCGGTCATCACACCGTCCCAGGACCCGGCCACGATGATCGTGATGGCCCTGCCGCTGGCGCTCTTCTACGAGATCTGCATCGTGTTCGCCAAGTTCGTCGAACGTGGGCGGGATGTCGACGCCGACCCCGAGGTCGACGCCGCGACGTGAGCGACCACGCCGCCGACACCGACGACGACCAGCCTCTGCTGACCAACGAACCCCTCGAGCGGTTCGCGGCCGGGCTGGACTTCCCGCTCGACCACTTCCAGCGGAAGGGCATCCTGGCCCTGTCCGAGGGCCGCTCGGTGCTCGTGGCCGCGCCCACCGGGGCCGGCAAGACCCTCGTGGGCGAGTTCGCCCTGTGGCACGCGCTGAAGCGGGGCCGCAAGGCCTTCTACACCACCCCCATCAAGGCGCTGTCCAACCAGAAGTTCAACGACCTGCGCGCACTCCACGGGGAGGAGAACGTCGGCCTGCTTACCGGCGACAACGTGATCAACGGTGAGGCGCCCCTCGTCGTGATGACCACCGAGGTGCTGCGCAACATGCTCTACGAGCAGTCCAGCACCCTCCACGGCCTCGACGCCGTCGTGCTTGACGAGGTGCACTACCTCGCCGACCGCGACCGTGGCGCGGTGTGGGAGGAGGTCATCATCCAGCTGCCGCTGCAGGTGACCATCGCCGCGCTGTCGGCCACCGTCAGCAACGCCGAGGAGTTCGGGGCCTGGCTCGCCGACGTCCGGCACGGCTGCGACGTGATCGTCTCCGAGCTGCGACCCGTCCCGCTGGAGCACCACTACGCCGTCAACGACAAGCTCTACCCGGTCTTCCGCTCCGGCGCCCGCGGTGCCGGCGGCAAGAAGGCCTCGGAGTCGGACAAGGAGAAGGCCGTCCAGGCACGCGGCGGACGGCCCAACCCCGAGGTCCTGATGCTCGAGCGCAAGGCCGGGCAGCGCAACCGGGTCACCCGCAAGGGCAACCGCGTCGGTGGAGGTGTCCGCCTCCGCTACCCCTCACGAGCCGACATCACGAGGATGCTCGCCCAGCGCAAGTGGCTGCCGGCCATCACCTTCATCTTCAGCCGTGCCGCCTGCGACGACGCCGTCGAGCAGGTCGTGTCCTCCGGGGTGCAGCTGACGACGGTGGAGGAGCGCGAACGCATCCGCGAGATCGTCCGGCGCCGCACCGACGTCCTGCCCACCGCGGACCTGACGATGCTGGGGTACGGGGCCTGGCTGCACAGCCTCGAACGTGGGGTCGCCGCCCACCACGCCGGCATGGTCCCGGTGTTCAAGGAAACGGTCGAGGAGCTGTTCTCCGCCGGGCTCGTGAAGATGGTGTTCGCCACCGAGACCCTTGCGCTCGGCATCAACATGCCGGCCCGTACGGTGGTCATCGAACGCCTCGAGAAGTGGAACGGCAAGCGCCACGAGCTGCTGACCCCCGGCCAGTTCACCCAGCTGACCGGCCGGGCCGGCCGACGCGGCAAGGACACCGTGGGGCACGCCGTCGTGTCCTACCAGCGCGACGTGGAGTTCGAGGTCGTCGCCGGCCTGGTCGGCCGCCGGACCGAACGGCTCGTCAGCCGCTTCGCCCCCTCCTACAACATGGCCGTCAACCTGCTGCGCCGACAGGGCGTGGAGGAGTCGATCGAGCTGCTCGGCCAGTCCTTCGCGCAGTTCCAGGCGGACGGGCAGTCCTCCGGCCGGGCCGACGAGATCGCGAAGAACCATCGTGCCCTCGAGGGATACGCCGCCCACCTGCAGTCCGACTACGGCGACTTCGAGGAGTACTGGGCGATCCGTCGCGAGCTGTCCCGCATCGAGGCCGACGGGGCCAAGACCCGGCGCGCCCGTCGGACGGCTGCGGTGGAGGAGGCCATCGAGACCCTCCGGCCCGGCGACGTGATCCAGGTCCCCGGGGGACGACGCGGGCAGACGATGCTCGCTGCCGTCGTGACCACCACCAGCGCCAAGTCCGGCACACCCCTGGCCACGGTCGTCACCGAGGACCGTCGCCAGACCCGCGTGGGACCCCGCGAGTTCGACCGCCCACCGGAGCCGGTCGGCTTCGTGCGGCTGCCCAACAAGGGCGGCCCCCGGCAGCCGGCCTACCGCAAGGAAGTCCAGCGGCTGCTGTTCGACGTCGATCCCGCCGGCTCGGGCCGTCGCGAGGACATCCCCGTCGACCAGCACCTGACGGAGCAGGTCAACGACCTGCGCACGCGCCTGCGCGAACACCCGGTGCACGCCGACCCCTCCTTGCACGAGATCGAGGTCTGGGCTCGCCGACACGACGAGCTGAAGGCGAAGACCGACCGCCTGGAGCGGACGATGCGCCATCGTACCCAGTCGCTCGTCACGGCGTTCACGTCGATCATCGACCTGCTCACGGGCCTCGGCTACCTCGACGAGACGCCTGCCCCGACCGAGGAGGGCCTACGGCTGGCCGGCCTGTACGCCGAGACCGACCTCGTCCTGGCGGAATGCCTGCGGTGGGGTGTCTTCGACGGCCTGAACGCCGCCGAGCTGGCGTCCATGGCCAGCGTCTTCACCTTCGAGGCCCGACGCGACGACGGGCCCCCAGTGCACATCCCGACCACGCGGCTGCACGACGCAGTCGATGCGGCCGAGCGGCACCTCCAGCGGATCGTGGACCTCGAGACGATGGCGGCCCTGCCCGCCACCAGGGACCTCGACGCCACCTTCATGGAGGTCGTGTACCGCTGGGCGCGGGGCTCGGACCTGGACCGCGCGCTCGGCACGACCGACATGACGCCCGGCGACTTCGTCCGCTCGACGAAGATGGTTGCCGACCTGGTCCGGCAGATCCGTGACTCCAGCGACGGTCCCCTGCGCGCCGTTGCCCGCGAGGCCAACGACCTGCTCGTCCGTGGCGTCGTGGCCTACTGATCGGCCTTTCGGCCCCGACGGGTCGTTAACCCAGCGTTCATCGGCAGGTACCTTCGTGCGGACATGAGCCGGCCGACCACGCTTCCCGCCCCGCTGCGCCTCACCGCCGTCGTGGGGCTGCTGTACGGATTCCTCGTCGGCGTCAGCCTGCTCGAGGGTGGGATCAAGGCCCTCGGGCCCGACATCCAGGAAGAGCTGTTCTCCAGCGTCGACAACCCGATCGCCGGTCTGCTGGTCGGTGTCCTCGCGACGGTGCTGGCGCAGTCCTCGTCGGTCACGACGTCCACCGTCGTCGGGCTCGTCGGCAGCGGGCTGCTCGGCGTCGGCGATGCGGTGCCGATGATCATGGGTGCCAACATCGGGACCACCGTCACCAACACCCTGGCCTCGCTGGGACACCTGCGCCGTCCCCACGAGTTCAAGCCGGCGTTCGCCGCGGCGACCGTCCACGACTTCTTCAACGTGCTCGCGGTGGCGCTGCTGCTGCCCCTGGAGCTCGCGACCGGCATCCTGCGTCGCGGCGCCGAGACGCTCAGCAGCCTGTTCGTCGGCTCCGCAGGGGCGACGTTCGACAGCCCCATCAAGAACGCCGTCAAGGCACCGGCCGGCTGGGTCGAGGACGGCGTGGCTGCCATGGGACCCTCCGGGACCTTCCTCGGACTGATCCTCCTCGCCCTGGGGCTGGCGGCGATCTTCGCCTGCCTGGCGCTGATCACCAAGAACATGCGGACCCTCGTCGCCGATCGGGTGGAGCGCTCCATCAACGAGGTACTCGGGCGTGGCGGCGGCCTCGCGGCGATGGCGATCGGCATCATCATCACCATCGCGGTGCAGTCCTCGTCGATCACCACGTCGATCCTGATCCCGCTGGCGGCCTCGGGGGTGCTGTCGCTGGCCAGCACCTACCCGGTGACGCTGGGGGCCAACGTCGGGACCACGGTCACGGCGCTCCTGGCGTCCCTCGCGACGGACCGTCCGGAGGCGCTGACCGTGGCGTTGGTGCACACCTTGTTCAACATCGCCGGTATCCTGCTGCTCTACCCGGTCCCTGCGCTCAGGCGGATCCCGCTTCGCCTCGCCGAGCGCATGGCCGAGACGGCAGCCACCAACCGTCAGGCCGTACTGCTGTACGTGGTCGGCCTGTTCATCGTCGTGCCCGCCCTGGGCGTGGCGCTCTTGAGATAGGGAGGCGCACATGGTCTTCAAGTTCCTGCGAGGCGGCGACACCGGCATGGAGTCGGTGGAGCGCATGGTGTCCACGATGCTCGGCGACTGTCGGCACAGCTTCGACGTGGCGCTGGCGTCCCTGACCGCCGGTGAGGACGTGCGTCAGGAGGGTGTGGACGTCCGCGAGACCGACCGACGAATCAACGCCATGGAGGAGCAGGTCCGGCGGGCCCTCGTCGTGCACGTCGCCGTGCAGGGCGGCGACGACGTCGGGCTGGTCATGACCTACCTGCTGCTGGTCAAGAAGCTCGAGCGGGTCGGGGACCAGAACAAGAACATCTTCGACCTCGCCGAGGACGGCCTGCGCCTGCACGGCGACGAACCCGACGTCGTCCTCGACCTGCGGGCCGAGGTGTCGGGCATGTTCGCCGAGGCCGGCCGGATCCTGCTCGAGCAGGACGAGGACGCCCTGGACCCCTTCGCCCTGCGCGCCGCGGAGATCCGCCACGAGCTGGACGATCACATCCGCGCCGCCAGCCGATCCGACGACCCGGCCCATGCCGTCGTGCCCCGCGTGCTGCTGTACCGCTACGTCAGCCGCATCGTCGCCAACCTCTCCAGCGTCGCCCAGGTGGGCATCGAGGGCATCGAACGCATCGAGCACGAACCCGACGGGTCGGACCTGGACGACTGACGTCGCCCGCGCCTGACCTACCGGGTCGCCGAGGCGACGACGCGGGCGGCCAGCTCGTACTTGCCCAGCGCCGGGATCACGTAGGCGCCGGCGACCAGCGGCCGGACCGCCTCCACCAGCTCCTCGGCGATGGCCACCCCCTCGTCGGGGGCTCGGTCACCCGCCGCGTCGAGGCGCTCGAAGATGGCCCGGGGGATCACGATCCCCGGAACCTCCTCGTGCAGGAACCGGGCCTGCTTGATGCCGAACAGCGGCATGATGCCCATGAGGACCGGCAGGTCGAACGGTCGGCCGTGGCGGGCCTCGAACGCCTCGAGGAACCGGTGGATGCGGGCGGGTTCGAACACCGCCTGCCCCAGCGCGAAGTGCGCGCCGGCCTCCATCTTGCGCTCGAGGACGTCGAGCTCGTGGTCCAGGTCGTCGGCGAACATGTTCAGGGCGCAGCCGACCGTGAACCCGGTCGGCCGACCGATGTCGTTGCCGCCCAGGTCCTCGCCGGCGTTCATGCGTCCGGCGATGGTCCCGATGAGGGCCGACGGGGCGATGTCGAAGGCATCCATCGCTTCGGGGAAGTCCCCGATGCGGGTGGGATCGCCCATGGTCACGAACAGGTTCCGCAGGCCGAGCGCATGGGCGGCCAGCAGGTCGCCCTGCACGCGCAGGAGGTTCCGCCCGCGGGTGGGGAAGTGGAGGATCGTCTCCAGGCCGACCTGTGACTGCAGCACCTGTGCGGCCGCCCACGGGCTCATCCGCATCCGCGCGGCGGGGCTGTCGGCCACGTCGATCAGGTGGGCGCCAGCATCGCGAAGCAGCTCGGCGGCACGCAGCAGGCGGCCGGTGTCGTGCCCCCGGGGTGGGCTGAGCTCGACGGTCACCGTGAACTGCTGCTGCGCCAGGCGGTAGCCGAGCTCGGTCGGTTCCACGGTCGGGGCGTCGCTGACCGGAGCCGCGGCAGGGGCGCTGAGGGCCACCGGCGCCGGCGGGGTCGGGTCGTCCAGGACCGCCCGCATGGCGGCGATGTGCTCCGGGGTGGTGCCACAGCACCCGCCGACGAGCTGCACGCCCACGGCCCGCAAGCGTTCGGTGGCCTGGGCGAAGTACTGCGGGGTTGCCGGGTAGAGGACCCGTCCACCGACCTGCTCGGCGAACCCGGCGTTGGGGTAGGCCGACAGGCGGGCGTCGGGGACCGACCGGCGCATCGCCTCGATGAGGCGCTGGATCTGGGCGGGACCGCCGGAGCAGTTCACGCCGATCACGTCGGCACCTGCGGCGTGCAGCTCGGTGGCCACCCGGCCCGGAAGCACCCCGAGCACGGTGCGGTCGTCCCGGGCGAACGTCGCGTGGGCGATGACGGGGACGTCGGGGTGGACCTCGTGGGCGGCGTCGAGCGCGGTCAGCAGCTCGCCGTGGTCGCCGAACGTCTCCAGCGCGATGACGTCGACGCCGTCGAGGGCCTGCAGCTGCTGGACGAAGGAGGCCTTCGCCTCGGCGGCAGACAGCCGGCCGTAGGGCGCCATGGGCACCCCCAGCGGGCCGACCGTGCCGGCCAGCAGCACGTCGGCGTCGCCGATGGCGGTTCGGGCAAGGTCCACCGCCGCCCGGTTGATCGCCTCGACGTCGTCGGCGTGCCCGTGGCGGCGCAGCTGCACCGCGTTGGCGGCGAAGGTGTTGGTGGACAGCAGGTCGACACCGGCAGCGACGTAGTCGCGGTGCAGGCGGAGGACCACCTCGGGGTCGGTCAGCACGAGCGCCTCGAAGCAGGCATCGCTGGGCAGGTCGGCGCGCAGGTGCAGCATCGTGCCGGTGGCGCCGTCGCCGAGGAGGGGCGTGCCGCTGTGCAACCGGTCCAGCAGGGGACGGTCGAGCGCGGCGGTGGTGGCCCGGGGGCCGGTGTCTGGGGCGGGTCGATCGGTCACGTGACCCGAAACGGTACGCGCGTGGCCCGCTTCGGGGAAACCCAACCTCCACGAGTACCATCCGGCGGCGATGAGCCACCCCTTCGGCACCCTCCACCTGATCGCCAACCCCAAGTCCGGCAGCGGCGCGGTCCGCAAGACCATGCCCGAGCTTCGGCGCCTGCTCGACGAGCACGAGCTGGACCACGAGGTCCACATGACGACGGGGCCCGGACACGCCAGCGAGCTGGCCCGGACGGTCGTGGAGGCGGGTGGGCGCTACATCGCCGCCGTCGGGGGCGACGGGACCGTGCACGAGGTCGTCAACGGCCTGCTGGACGCCGATGGCCAGCCGATCGCCGAGGGGATCGTCCTGGCGGTCATCCGGGCCGGGTCGGGAGGCGACTTCGCCCGCACCTTCGGGCTGGACCGTCCCGTCGAACGCCTCGTGCGACGGCACCTGACGGGGACCGCCACGATGCCGCTCGACGTCGGCCACGTGACCTACGAGAAGGACGGCCGCGAGCAGTCCTGCTTCTTCGTCAACATCGCCGAGGTCGGCTGGGGTGCCGACGTGGTGCGGCGTGCCGCGAGGTTGCCCCGCTTCGTGGGTCGGGTGCGGTACCTGATCTCGGCCCTGGCCGCGGTGCGGGCGGCCAACCCCCAGAAGGTCGCCCTCGTGCTGGACAAGACGACCGCCAACATCGGCATGGTCGAGCTCGTGGTGGCCAACGGGCAGTTCTTCGGGGGTGGCATGAAGGTGGCACCACGCGCGCTGCCCGACGACGGCCTGTTCAACGTCCTGGCGTTCACCGGGGGCAAGGCGCAGGTCTTCACGCTCACGCCGAAGCTGTACCAGGGCGAGCACCTGCCCAACCCCCGCATCGCGGAGTGGCAGTCGGCCACGGCGTCGGTCGCCCCCGACGAACCGATGCTGGTGGAGGCCGACGGCGAGGTCCTGGGGACGACGCCGGCGTCGTTCACCGTCGTGGACACGCCGCTCGTCCTCAAGATCTGAGGGTGCCACCGCATCGCGGGTGGGTGGCGGCCGGACTGGTCGCCGGTGTGCTCGCCGACGAGCTGCTCGGGGACCCCCAGCGATGGCACCCGGTCGCCGGGTACGGACGGGCCGCGGGGTGGCTGGAACGTCGGCTGTGGGCCGACGACGTGTCTCGCGGCACGGCGTTCGCGGCCGTCGCCGTCGCCCTGCCGGTGATCGCCGGGTCGGCGGCCGATCGCGCCGTCGACCGGCGGGTCGGCCCCGTCGGACGAGGGGTGCTGCTGGCCGTGGTGGTCTGGGCCAGCATCGGAGGACGACAGCTGCGCGAGGTGGGGGAGCGGATCGGCGGACTGCTGGAGGACGGTGACCTCGACGGTGCCCGGCGGTGGCTGCCGTGGCTGGTCGGTCGGGACCCCGCGGGCCTGGACGGCGACGGGATCGCCCGCGCGGTCGTGGAGTCGCTGGCGGAGAACACCGCCGACGCGGTCGTTGGCCCGCTCGTGTGGGGGGCGGTGTTCGGGACCCCGGGCGTGGTGGGATACCGGGCCGTCAACACGCTGGACGCCATGGTCGGCCATCGCAGCCCGCGGTACGCGCGGTTCGGCATGCCCTCGGCCCGTCTGGACGACGTCGCCAACCTGCTCCCGTCGCGGGTGACCGCCGCGGTGACGGCGGCCGTCTCCCCGCTGGTCGGCGGGTCCCCCGGCCGAGTGCTCGCCGTCGCCAGACGGGACGGCCGCCGTCATCCCTCGCCCAACGCCGGCCCGGTGGAGGCGGCCGCGGCAGGTGCGCTCGACCTGACCCTCGGTGGACCGCTCTCCTACGACGGGCGCGCCGAACGGCGTGGTCCCCTCGGCGACGGCCCACCACCGAGCCCACGCGACATCCCTCGCGCGGTCGCGTTGTCCCGGTGGATCACCGCCGCCGTCACCCTCCTGGCAGCGGGCGCCGGGTTCAGCCGACGGAGGCCAGGTAGTCCAGGCCCTGCTGGAGGTCGATGACCTCGGCGTACTTGGCGGCCAGGTCACCGAGGTTGGCGTCATGGACCGACTCCGACCGGTCGCCGCAGGCGTCGGCGACGACGAGCGGGACTAACCCGTGGGACATCGCGTCCACCACCGACGCCCGGACGCAGCCAGACGTCGACACCCCGCCGACGACCAGGGTGTCCACCCCACGGGCGACGAGCGTGCCGGCCAGCGACGTGCCGAAGAAGGCGCTCGGCATCTGCTTGACCACCACCACCTCGCCGTCGACGGGCGCAACCTCGGGACGGATGGCCCCCGGGCCGTCGGGGTCGGCCGGCGTGTCGGTGGCGAACACCCGGAGCCCCGCGACCTTGCGGAAGAACACACCCCCGTCGGCGCCGCCGGGCGCATAGCGGACGCAGGTGTGGACGACGGGCACGCCAGAGGACCGGGCCGCGTCGAGCAACCGGGCAGCCGCGTCGAGCGCACCGGTCGACGGGAGCTCGAACGCGCCGCCGACGTCGAAGTAGGCGCGGACCATGTCGACCAGCAGCAGCGCCGGTCGACGGCCGGGCCGAAGGGTTCCGCCCCAGCCCGACCGGTCGTGGCCGCTGGCGTGCCCCGGGTCCTCGGGGCCACCGGGTGGGCTCACAGTCGGGCCATCGGTGGCCTGGGCGCCGGCAGTCCCGTCTCCTCCTCGCAGCGGGCCAGGATCTCCTCCAGCGGCGGACCGGCGTCGATGACGGGGCGCTCGTCGGGTCGGGACCGGCGCAGCTCCTCGCGCAGGGCCGTCGTCGCCGCGTCGTCGACGATGCCGTCCTCGTCGCAGACCACGCCGTACCGGCGGGCACCGTCCACGCTGACCAGGCGACGCCGCACCTCCAGCGCGACCAACGACGGGTCGCGCTCCAGCGGGTCACCCCAGCCGCCACCGCCCCAGGTGACGAAGTGCAGCAGCTCGCCGGCCCGGACGGGCACGTCGTGGCACTTCGACGGGAGGACCTCGGTGGTCCCGTCGAGCCGCTCGATCCACTTGGTGCCACGTGCCCCCGGCTCGCCGCCGATGACGCCCCAGGGATAGGTCAGCCACCGGTCGTCGTGGATCGCGATCTCGCCGTCGGAGAGGAACCGGTAGGCCACCTCGACGCCGTTGCCGCCGCGATGCAGCCCGGCGCCGCCGGTGTCGGTCACGGTCGTCCACGTCTCGATCCGCAGCGGGTAGTACGACTCGAGGTACTCGCACGGGATGTTGGTGAACGACGGCCACAGGCTGTGGCCGTCCGGTCCGTCGCCCATGGGCCGGCCGGGGATCCCGCCGAACCCGATGGAGTACAGCTGGAACCACTCGCCCTTGCGTTCCCCCTCCGAGTACGTGCCCGAGTACATGAAGTGCGGCGAGGAGGAGAAGCCCGCCGCGTTCATCAGGTCGGGGTTGGTCTTGCCGAGGAGCCCACCCAGCAGGTCGAAGACGCGACCGATGCCGTGGTTGCGTCCGCTGAGCGCTGCGGGGAACCGTGGCTTCCAGAAGCTGTCCTCCGGGATGACCACGTCGATCAGCGGGTAGAACCCGTCGTTCCAGAGGATCTGGGGGTCGGCCACGGTGATCATGTAGATCCCGAAGAACATCCGGATGAGGTTCTCGTTGATGTAGTAGTTGATCGGGCCGGCGGCCTGGGGGGAGGAACCGGTGAAGTCCAGCGTCACCCGGTCGCCGTTGCGGGTCAGCGACAGCTTCAGCTCGTAGGGGCCGAAGCCGACCCCGTCGTCGCAGATGTAGTCGGTGAAGTCGATCGTCTCGCCGTCGGCGAACACCATGCCGAGCAAGGCCTTCATGGCGTCGTGGTTGCGCTGCAGCAACGCGTCGAGCGCCGACAGGTAGGTCTCGACCCCGAACCGGTCGCACAGCTCGGTTATCCGGCGTCCGGCGGTGCGGCAGGCCGCCACGATGCCGTTGAGGTCCGCCCGGTTCCAGTCGGGCTTGCGGACCTGCCGCAGGATGATCTCCAGCGCCTCCTCCGCCAGCTCGCCCTTCCGGTACAGCTTGAAGGGCGGGATGATCACACCCTCCTCGAAGATCGTCCTGGCGTCCGTCGGCATCGACGCCGGGGTCTTGCCACCCACGTCGGACATGTGCCCGAACATGCTGGCCCAGCCCACCACCCGTCCCGAGTGGAAGATCGGCATGACGACCAGCCAGTCGTTGGCGTGGGAGATCGCCGCACCACACGCGTACGGGTCGGACGTGAGCAGGACGTCACCCTCCTCGATCGTCCCCGAGTAGTTGTCGAGGAAGTCGGGGATCGACAGCCCGAACTGGCCAACGACCATCTTCCCCTCGGGATCACCGATGAGGGGGAACTCGTCGTGTTGTTCCCGGATGCCGGGGGACAGCGCCGTACGGAACAGGACCTCGTCCATCTCGTAGCGGGCGTTGCGCAACGCGTTCTCGACCAGGTCGAGGGTCACGACGTCGACGTCGACCGCCTCGACGGGCTCGGTGTTGGTCTCGATGATCGTCGCCATGGTCAAGCCTCCTCGGCGGGGGTGATGAGCAGTGATCCGGACGGGTGCACCATCGCGATGTGGTCGGGCAGGACCAAGGTCGTGGAGTCCATCTCGGTGATGACGGCGGGGCCGTCGACGACCGCCCCGGCGCCCAGCAGCGCCCTATCGATGACGACCGCCTCGTGATGGGCACCGTCGACCCAGATCCGGTGGCGGCCGACGGTGGCGTCGGCCACCGACCCGCCCTCCTCGACGGTGTCGGGGGTCACGTTGGGTCGTGGTCCGCTCGCCGTGGCTCGCAGCGTCACCACCTCGTGGGCGGTCGTGTCGAGGAGGAAGCCGAACAGCCGGTCGTGCTCGGTGTCGAACGCCGAGGCGATCGCGGACAGGCCGGCACCCTCCCCGTCGAAGGCCTCGCGGTCGACGGGAATCGGGATCTCGAAGCCCTGCCCGTGGTAGCGAACGTCGGCGGCGAACTCCACGACCATGTCGCCGTCGTCGATGCCCTCGGCCCGCAGCGTCGTGCGTGCGGCGGCAGCGAGCTCGTCGAACGCGGTGGCGATCTCGGAGTCGGAGGTGTCGGGAAGCTGGCGGATCCACGTCCGGGCGCTCTCGTCGCGCAGCGACGTGGTGGCGTCACCGTAGGCACACAGCACACCGGGTGACGGCGGGATGATGACCGGCCACGATCCCATCAGCTTGCCGAGGGCGTTGGCGTGGAGCGGCCCGGCGCCGCCGAAGGCGACCAGGGCGAAGTCCCGGGGGTCGAACCCCTGCTGGACGCTGACCAGCCGGAGCGCACCGAACATGTTCTCGTTGACGATGTCGACGATGCCGGCCGCTGCGGCTTCGACGCTGCCGAGGGCGGTCGCGTCGGCGATGCGGCCGACCGCCGTTCGTGCCGCCTCGACGTCGAGCTCGATCTCGCCGCCCGCGAGGGTGGACGGCAGGTAGCCGAGGACCAGGTTGGCGTCGGTGACGGTCGGATCGGCCCCGCCCTTGCCGTAGGCGGCCGGGCCCGGGTCCGCACCGGCGGACTGCGGTCCGACACGCAGGGCGCGGGTCAGCTCGGGCACGTGGGCGATCGAGCCGCCGCCGGCGCCGACGGTGCGGACATCGACCGACGCCGCCCGCACGTCGAGGTCACCGACCCGGGTCTGGCGGCCGATGCGCGGCACACCGTCCTGGACCAGCGCCACGTCGGTGGACGTGCCGCCCATGTCGAAGGTCAGGAAGTCACGGTGCCCGGCCTGCTCGGCGACCCAGGCCGCGCCGGTCACACCACCCGCCGGTCCGCTCAGCAGCATGTTCACCGGCGATGCCGTCGCGGCGCCGACGGAGGCGAGGCCGCCGTCGGACCGCAGGATCTTCAGGTCGCAGGCCACCCCACCGTCGGTGAGCTCGGCCTCGAGGGTGGTGATGTACCGCGCCACCTGCGGCTGGACGTAGCCGTTGGCGACGGTGGTGACGGTCCGCTCGTACTCCCGCAGCTCGGGGAGGACGCTGGAGGACAACGAGATGCCGATGTCGCTCCCGAGCACCTCCGTCGCGATGGCACCGATCGTCTTCTCGTGGTCGGCGTTGGCGAAGGAGTTGATCAACGAGACGCACAGGGCCTCGATCCCGGCGTTGCGCAGCCGTTCCAGGTCGGCCCTGATGGCGTCCTCGTCCAGACGGGTCACCACGGATCCGTCGGAGGCCACCCGTTCGACGGCGCCGACGGTGTGCTCGAGCGCCGCGAGCGGCTCGGGCTTGGGCCAGATGATCCAGCCGGCAAGGCCACCGGGGACGAACGAGCGGGCGATCTGGAGCACCTGCTCGAAGCCCTTGGTGGTCACGAGTCCGACGGTGGCGCCCTTCTGCTCCAGGATGGCGTTGGTCGCCACGGTGGTGCCGTGCAGGACCTCGCCGATGTCGGCCATCGCGATCCCGGCGTCGTCACACACCCGGCGGATGCCGTGCAGCACGCCGACCGACTGGTCGGCAGGGGTCGAGGCGGTCTTGACCCGCCATGTCCCACCCGTGTCGGTGTCGATGAGCAGGACGTCGGTGAACGTGCCACCGACGTCGACTCCGAGCCTGTAGGTCATGTCCTCGTCCTCCTGGATCGTCGGCTGGTTGCGTGCGTGGCTGGATCAGCGGGGGTGCGTGGCGTGCGTGGTCAGATGACGCCGTCGTCGCGGAGCGTTGCGATGGCGGCGTCGTCCATGCCGAGGAGGTTCCGGAGCACCTCGTCGGTGTGCTCCCCGAGCGCGGGTCCGGGCCGTCGGACACGGCCGGGGGACGCCGTCAGCCGGGGGGCCACGTTCTGCATCGGGATGTCGCCGAACTCGGGATGGGCGACGCGGACGACGGCCTCCCGGGCGGCGAAGTGCGGGTCGGCCAGCATGTCCTTGGCGCGGAAGATGCGGCCGGCCGGGACCGCGCCGTCGGCAAGCCGCCGGAGCAGGTCGTCGGCGTCGATGGTCGACGTCCACTCCGCGATCATGTCGTCCAGCAGGGCCGCGTTGGCGCCTCTGGCGGAGTGGGTGGCGAAGCGGTCGTCGGTCGCCAGCTCGGGCTGGTCCATGACCTTGGCCAGCCGCGTGAAGACCGTGTCCTGGTTGGCAGCCACGAGGACCATCTCGCCGTCCCGCGTCGGATAGGCGTTGGAGGGGGCGACGTTGGGCAGGACCGACCCGGTTCGTTCGCGCTGGTAGCCGGCGACCTCCCACTCGGGCAGCAGGGACTCCATCAGGGCCAGCACCGCTTCGTAGATCGCGGAGTCGACGACCTGGCCCCGCCCCGTCGTGTGCCGGTGGTGCAGCGCCACGAGCGTGCCGAGGCATGCGAACGTGGCCGCGAGGGAGTCGCCGAGGGAGATGCCAGCCCGGGCGGGTGGCTTGTCGGGGTCGCCGATGACGTGGCGGATGCCCCCCATCGCCTCGCCGATGGAGCCGTAGCCCGGACGGGGGGCGTAGGGGCCGGTCTGGCCGAACCCGGTGACGCGGGTCACGATCAGCCGCGGGTTGACGGTCCAGAGGTCCTCGGGCGCCAGCCCCCAGCGCTCCAGCGTCCCGGGCCGGAAGTTCTCGATCAGGATGTCGGCGTCGGCCACGAGCCTGCGGACCAGGTCCTGGCCGGCCTCGGTCCGCAGGTCACAGGTCACCGAGCGCTTGTTCCGGGCGACGACGGGCCACCACAGCGACTTGCCGTGCGGCTTCTCGCGGCCCCACTGGCGCATGGGGTCGCCGCGTCCGGGGTCCTCGACCTTGATGACGTCCGCGCCGAAGTCGCCGAGCAGCTGCCCGCAGAACGGGCCAGCGAGCAGCTGTCCGAGCTCGATGACCCGCAGGTCCTCCAGCGGCATCGGGGTGCCGTCGGTGTGCACATCGGTGGTCATGGGATGGTGTGGCTCCGGTCGGGGGCGGGGGTGGTCGTCCGCGGTCCGAGGACCGAGGCGCGGGCGTTGAGGAGGTGGCTGCGCATGACGCTCTCCGCCCACGCGCCGTCCCGGGCCCGCAGGGCGGCCACGATCTCCAGATGGTGGGCCACCGAACGGCGGACGGCGGCCTCGTCGAACCCGCTGAGGGTGCGCAGGACCGCGACGGTGTGGAACAACCCGTCGATCGTGGCGGCCACCGTCGAGGAGCGGGTGGCCACCGCCAGGCCCTGGTGGAACCGGGCGTTGAGCTCGTAGACGGCGTCGAGGTCCTGCGATGGCCCGGGCAGGGCGAAGAGGGCGATCTGCTCGGCGAGCGCCTCGAGGTGGTCGAGCTCGTCCTCGGTGATGCTGTCGGCGGCCCGGCGTGCGGCCATCCCCTCGACCCGGGCACGGAGCTCGAAGACGTGCTCCAGCTCGTCGGTGGTCAGCTCCACGACACGGGCACCTCGTCGTGGGACGATCTCCACCAGGCCGTCGGCGGCGAGTCGCTGCAAGGCCTCCCGAACCGGCGTGCGGGACACCCCGAGCCGGTCGGCGAGCTCGACCTCTCCCAGCCGGTCGCCCGGCCCGTAGACCCGCTGGACGATCAGGGCGCGTATCTGGTCGACGACATCCATCTTGCATACACGCAAGGGCCGAAACGGTCTCCTGTCAACCCCCATGTCGGGATCTGTGGGCCACATGTGCGTCGTTGTGCATACAATCCCGGCGATGGCTGAACTGCATGTCGTGGAAGTCGGGCCGCGCGACGGCCTGCAGAACGAGGCGGTCGTGCTCGACCCCGTCACCCGGTCGGCGTTCGTGTCACGGCTCGTCGCGGCCGGTCACCATCGGATCGAGACCGTCAGCTTCGTCCACCCCGAGCGGGTCCCGCAGATGGCCGGTGCCGAGGAGGTCATGGCGGCAGTCCCCAGGGTGGGCCCGGACGGCCGGGCGGTCAGCCACATCGGGCTGGTCCTCAACGAGCGGGGCCTGGAACGGGCCATCGCTGCGGGGGTCGACGAGGTCAACCTCGTGGCCGTCACGACCGAGACGTTCAACCAGCGGAACCAGGGTGCCGGGCTCGACGCCGTGCTCGACGCCACGGCCCGCATGGTGGAACGCGCGGGACAGGCGCGCGTGTCGTCGACCGTGACCGTGGCCGCCGCGTTCGGCTGCCCGTTCGAGGGCGAGGTCACCACCGAGCAGGTGCTCCGCGTCGTCGAGGCCGTCCTGCCCGCTGGCCCCGACGAGATCGCGCTGGCCGACACCATCGGCGTGGGCGTGCCCGCCGACGTCCGACGCCTCGTCGGCGCGGTCCGCGACATCACCGACGTGCCGCTACGGGTCCACCTGCACAACACCCGCAACACCGGATACGCCAACGCATGGGCTGCGGTCGAGGCCGGGGTCGTCGCCATCGACGCCAGCGCCGGTGGGTTCGGGGGCTGCCCGTTCGCACCGGCGGCGACCGGGAACATCGCGACCGAGGACCTCGTCTACCTGCTCGGCCGCTCCGGTCTGGACGTCGGCCTCGTGGTGGAGGATCTCGTCGACCCGGCCAGCTGGATCGCCGCGGCGCTCGGGGCGGATCGCACCCCTGCGCTGCTCGGGCGGGCCGGCACGTTCCCCAGCTGATGCGACGTCCGCGTCGTCGCGGCGGTCACACGACGACGCGGAGGTCCTCCAGCTCGCAGATCGGGGAGGGGTCGGCATGCTGCTCCCATGCCTCGGCCAGGCGGTCCACCGCACGGGTGAGCACCAGCTCGGAGTGGCTGTAGGGGATCCGCAGGTGGTCGGAGAAGTGGCCCTGCGGTGACTGGATGCTGCCGGCTGCAAGGGCCACTCCGTGCCGAGCGGCCCGCATGGTGAGGTCCCTTGCCGACCCGCCGGGGAGGCGGATCCACAGGCACAGGCCCCCCTCGGGGGTGTCGAAGCTCCACGACGGCAGCCGGTGGGCCAGCGCACGTTCCAGCGTGCGTCCGCGTTGGGTGATCATGGCCCGGCGTTCGTCGGCGAAGTCCTCGCCCTCCTCCATCAGGCGGATCGCCAGCAGCTGGGAGGGGATGCTGGAGCCGAGGTCGGTCAGCGCCTTGAGTCGGGCCAGGCGGCGGATCTCGGGGACCGGACCGCGAACCCATCCCACCCGCAGGCCTCCCCAGATCAGCTTCGACAGCGACCCGGTGTGCAGGACCCGGTGGGCACCGGGATAGCTGCCCAGCGGGGGCGGTGGCCGGCGGTCGCGGTAGGTGTCGGCCAGCGTGTCGTCGGCGATGACGACGAGGTCGGGGTGTTCCTCCAGCAGGGACGCCAGGCGGCGGCGCTCGCGGGCCGGCATGACGCTCCCGAGCGGGTTGTGGATGGAGGGGATCAGGTACAGCAGGCGCGGGCGCTCGGCCAGGACCCGTTCGATCGCGTCGACATCGGCGCCCTGCTGTCCGACCGGAACGGTCCGCAGGCGCGCCCCGGAGGCGATGAACAGGTCGATGGCGCCGGTGTGGGTCAGCGCCTCGGTGACGACTTCGTCGTCGGGCCGGACGTGCAGCATGGCGATCAGGGCCAGGGCCTGCTGGGCCCCCGAGGTGACCAGCACCTCGCCTGGTTCGGTCGGCAGGCCGAGGGCGGTGTAGCGGGCAGCGATGGCCGCACGCAGGGCTGGGAGCCCTGCGGGCACGTAGCCCTGAAGGCTGGACGCCTGGGCGACGTCGGCGGCCATGGCGTCCATCGCACGTTGGGGCAGGCCCGGCGAGTCGTGGATCACGGCGGAGCGCATGTCGAGCAGCTCGCGCGGTGGGTCGAGCAGCCCGTCGAAGATCTCGTTGCGCTCGAGGCTGCGCATGAGGACGGACTCGCGAGGCGGCGGGGTCTCGGTGCGAACGCTCTCGATGTAGGTGCCCGAGCCGTGGCGACGAGTCACGAGGCGGCGGTCGGCAAGCAGCTCGTAGGCGCCGGCGACCGTGGTCCGCGAGACCTTCAGCTCCGTGGACAGCAGCCGTTCGGCGGGGAGGCGGGCCCCGCCCTGGACCTCACCGGCCTGCACCAGGCGTTCGATGGCCTGCGCGAGCCGCTGGTACATCGGCCCGCTGCCGTCGGGCCAGTCGTGCAGCCGTTCGGCCAGCCAGACAGCATCCACCTGTGACACAAGGACCTTCGCCATGCTGATGGATGTTCGTGGAGTGGACCGAACCAATCAAGTGGCCACTGCGGATCGTGGCGGCCGGGGCACCGATGAGGGGTCCTGCGGGCGGTAGGGTGCGCGGCCGTGCCCACCCTCTACGTGCTGCGACACGCCACCACCGGAGAGACCCGGCGGGCGTTCCCGTCGTCGTGCGGCCGCGAGGGCGAGGACGGTGGTGTCGAGCTCGACCTCCCGGGTCATCGCGCCGCACGGTCGTTGGCCGATCACCTGCCCCACGCCGACGTCGTGTGGTCCTCCTGGGCGACCCGAGCGGTGCAGACCGCCACCCTCGCCGTCCGCGAGCCCGACGAACGGTCCGGGGACCTGGCCGAGGCGTCCTTCGGGGAGTGGGCCGGCCGCACGGTCGCCGACGTCGACGCGACCGCACCGGCGCAGCTGCGCAGCTGGATGGCCGACGTCGACGCCACGCCCCCGGGAGGCGAGTCCTTCGCGGCCGTGCGCACGCGGGCACGCCGGGTGCTGGAGGGCGCGGCCGCCGTCGACGGGACCGTCGTGGCCGTCTCCCACGGCGGCTTCGTCCGTGCGCTCGTCACCGAGGTGCTGGGCGCCCCGAGCAGCGCGGCCTGGGGTCTGCAGCTGGCCCCCGCCTCGGTGACCGTGCTGACCGGTGACGGCGACCCGGACCACTGGCAGCTCGTCATGGTCGGCTGGCGACCGACCCTCCCCGAGGCCATCTCGTGACCGGCGAGCTGATCCTCGTCGTCGGGGGGACGCGGTCGGGGAAGAGCGCGGTGGCCGAGCGGTTGGCCGCCGAGCCCGGCGACGCCGTCACGTACGTGGCGACCGGCACCGTCACGGACCCGGAGATGGATCGGCGGGTGGCAGCACACCGTGCCCGTCGGCCGTCCTCGTGGACAACGGTGGAGACCGCCGATGTGGCAGGTGTTGTCGCGGAGGCGGCCGGCACCGTGCTGGTGGACTCCGTCGGGACGTGGGTGCAGGCCGGGATGGACGCCGACGACCTGTGGGAGGCCGGTGACCTCGACGGGTTCGCCGAGGTGGCCGCTGCCTGGCGGGACGGGGCGTCCGGCCGTGTGGTCGTGGTGGCCGAGCAGGTCGGCGGGGGAGTGGTGGCGACGGGACGCGGCACCCGTCGCTGGATCGACACCGTCGGCGCGGTGTCGCAGGCCCTGTCGGCGGTCGCGGACCGCGTCGTGCTGGTGGTGGCGGGACGGATGGTCGACCTGCCGCCCGTGCCGGCGGTCGAGTCCGCACCCCGTGGCGGCGTGTCCCCACCCCCTTCGGTCGCACCTCTCAGCGACAACGAGGAGGGGCGCGACGCGGCGCCGTCCAACGGGGAACGGATCCTGGCGGCCCATGGCGACACGATGGTCCCCGACGGGGCGCTGGACTTCGCGGTCAACGTCTGGGGCGACCGTCCACCCGCGCACATCCGCCGCGCCCTCGGTGACGCGGCCGTCGGGCGCTACCCCAACCTGGACGAGACCCGCGATGTCGTCGCCGCGCACACCGGGCTGACCCGCGACCACGTGGTGCTGCTCGCGGGAGCGGCGGAGGCGTTCTGGTTGGTGCCCCATGCGCTGCGGCCCCGGCACGCGGCGATCGTGCATCCAACCTTCACCGCACCCGAGGCGGCGCTGCGGGCATGTGACGTACGGATCACCCGGGTCCCGCGCGACGCGGCCAACGGCTGGGCGCTGCGGCCCGACCGGGTGCCCGACGACGCCGACCTGGTCGTCGTGGGCAACCCCAACAACCCGACGGGAACCCTCGACGAACCCGGCCGGATCGTGGAGCTGTGCCGTCCCGGCAGGACCGTCCTGGTCGACGAGGCGTTCATGGACTTCGTCACCGACAACCGGTCGTCCCTGACCGGTCGGGTCGACATGCCGGGCCTGGTCGTCGTGCGGTCGGTCACCAAGCTGTGGGCGGTGCCGGGGGTACGGGCCGGTTGGCTGGTGGCCGCCCCGGCGATCGCCGAGCGCCTGCGGGCGCACCAGCAGCCGTGGCCGGTGTCGACCTCGGCGCTCGGGGTCATCAGCGCGTCCCTAGCGGAGGAGTCCTGGAGGCTGGACACGGCCGCCGGCATCGCTCGACGGCGAACCGCGATGGTGCGTCGGCTGGAACGCATCCACGGCGTGACCGTGCACGACGGCGCCGCGAACTTCGTCCTGATCGAGGTCGACGGCGGCCCTGCCGTGCATCGTGCCCTGCTGGCCCGGGGGATCGCCGTCCGCCCCTCCACCTTCCCGCTGCTGCCACCCCGCTGCCTGCGCATCGCCGTCCGCGACGCCGCAGCCACCGAGCAGCTCGCCCAGGCCCTGGAGGAGGTCCTGTGATCCCCGCCGCCGCTACCGGGGTGGCAGGTCGGGTCTGGTCAGCATCGGCGCCGTGCCCACGTCGGGCAGCTCGGGTGGGCCCTGGGCCTCCAGGGCCTCCAGGGCCAGGTCGATGGCCGTGTCCAGCTGGGGGTCCAGGCCGGCGGCTGCGTCGTGGGGGGCGATCTCGACGGGGTTGGTCGGGTCGGTGCCGTAGTTCTCCACGCCGAAGCCGACGTCGTCGAACCAGAAGGCGAAGCCCGGTTGGGTCGTCACGGTGCCGTCGACGCTGGGGTTGCGGGGCTGGATGCCGATCACGCCGCCCCACGTCCGGGTGCCCACGACGGGGCCGAGCTCCAGCCGCTTCCACGCGTGCGTGAAGATGTCGCCGTCGGATCCGCACCGCTCGTTGGTGACCGCGACCAGCGGGCCCGCCGGGGCGTGGTGCGGGTACGGCTCCAGCGCGCCGGTCCGCCGCAGCTGGTAGCCGATCCGCCGGCCGCTCAGCGTCTCGAGGATCAGCGACGAGACGTTCCCGCCACCGTTGAACCGCACGTCCACGACCAGCGACTCGCAGTGCATGGTCGACAGGTACTGGTCGGTGAACTCGGCGTACCCGCCGGCGCTCATGTCGGGGATGTGCACGTAGCCGATGCGCCCGCCGGACCGCTCGGCCACCCGGGCCCGGTTGCCGGCCACCCAGTCGGCGTAGCGAAGCGGCGTCTCCGAGGACAGCGGCCGCACGCGGACGGTCCGCTCCTCGGGGTCGGCCACGCGCAGCGTCACCTCCTTGCCGGCACGGTTGACCAGCAGGCTGGCCGGTGAGGTGGTCTCGTCCACCGGCACCCCGTCGACGGCCAGCAGCCGCGCACCCTCCGACACCCGCACACCGGGTGCCCGCAGCGGCATCCGACGGGACCTGTCGGTCGGGTCCCCGACGAGCACCCGCCCGACGGTCCACCCCTCCTCGCCGAACTCCACGTCCGCGCCCAGGTGGCCGAGCGGTGCCTGCGGCGCCGACGGATGGTCACCGCCGCGCTCGTAGGCGTGGCCGGTCCCGAGCTCGCCCAGCATCTCCCAGATCAGGTCCGACAGCTCTGCCCTGGTGGCGATCCGGTCGACCAGCGACAGGTACCGGTCACGGACGGCGTCCCAGTCCACCCCGGACATCTCGGCGTGCCAGAAGAGCTCCCGCTGCAGCCGCCAGGCCTCGGCCAGGATCTGCCGCCATTCCGCCGGCGGGGAGACCTCCACCGACAACCGACCCAGCTGCAGCCAGCCCGACACCCGCGGCGGACCGTCGGCCGCCGGCCCCTCCGGCGGCTTGACGCCGGCCCGGACCGCTCGCAGGCGACGCTTCACCGAGTACACGAGGGTCGACCGGTCCTCCGACACCGCGTAGGAGCTGACCGAGGGGATCTGCACCTCGTGCTTGCCGGTCAGCAGGTCCAGCACCTCGAGCTGCGCCATCGGCGGCCGGTCGTTGGGCGGCCGGGGCACCAGCGGCTGGGGACGCAGCGGCATGCCCATCGCCATGACCTTGCCGCGCAGCCCGGTGACCGCCCGGTAGCGACCGGTCGGGAACGGCAACGTCACGACACGCTCCGACAGCCCCTCGACGTCGAGCCGCATCGGCGGCGGCTCCTTCTTGTCGGCCTTCCCGACGCCGAGCGGGTCAGCGGCATCCGCGTCCAAGTCGGCGCCGTTGGGCGCGTCCCCGTCCGGCGCGCCGCCGTCATCGGTCGGACCGTCCGGATCGGTCGGGTCGACCGGGTCGCCGTCGGCATCCCCGCCGTTCGCGGGGTCACCGTCCAGCGGTGCCACGGGGGCCGGCTGGTCCTCGTCGGTGCCGCGGGCCGGGGAGGGGAGGGGCGGCGGCGTGGGCCGCTTCTTGCCGCCTGGTCGCTGTCCGGGTGCATGCGGGTCGTGGTCCATCGGGGCCCGACCGTCCTCGGTCAGCACCGCCGCGACGACCAGGTCGGGCATGGGGAACCCGTGGTCGAACCGGACCCCGTCCGGCACGGGCGACAGCCGCGAGCTGGCGATCCAGTACAGGAACTTCCCCTGTGGGTCCCACGCCGGTGCACGGTTGGCATGTCGGCCCTCGGCCACGACCGCCTCGGTGCCGTCCTCGCGATGCCAGATGCGGATGGACGCGGTGTACCAGTTGCTCTCGCGGTGCGACCACGCCAGCCAGCGGCCGTCGGGCGACCAGCGGGGATGGTCCACGCCGTACACCGACGACGCCACCTCAGTCACCGAGCCGTCCGTCAGGTCGACGACGCGCAGGCGGCCGCCCTGGTCGACGAGGGCCACCAGGTCCTCCAGGGGCGAGACGACCAGGTCCAGGGGCACCCCGACCTCGACGTCGTCGAACCGGGTCACCGTCCCGTCGGGCCCGTGGACCTCCAACCGCTCCTCGCCGTCGGTGTCGGCGAGCAGGACCAGCCGCTCGCCGTCGGGCAGCCAGTCGACCAGCCGGTGGTTGACCCCATCCCTCGCCCCGTGCTGCACGACCGGGCCGTCGTACAGCGGCATCGAGAACGGCCGGCCACGAACGCGCATGGCGACGTGGGTGCCCTTGGGATGCACCGCGTAGGACTGCAGCCATCGGGACGGGTCGACGAACCGTCGTGACCGCTCGGTCCGCGGCGACCCGAGGCGCAGCTCGACCCGTGCGGGTGCCGCGTCGGATGTGGGGTCCAGCCGCCAGACGTCCCCGCCGGCGGTGTAGACGATCGTCGTGCCGTCGGTGTGGGCGAAGCGGGCGTAGAAGTCGTGGTGGTCGGTGTGGCGGCGCAGGTCGCCGCCTTCCAGGTCGCAGGAGTGGACGTTGCCGACGCCGTCGTGGTCGGAGACGAACCAGACCCGGTTGCCGATCAGCATGGGGGAGGAGATGTCACCGGGCAGGTCCGGGAGCAGCCGCTCGAACGTGCCCGTCCCGTCGACGTCCAGCCACAGGTGACCGGCCGTCCCCCCGCGGTACCGCTTCCACCGCCCCTGGTTGGTCGTGTTGCGGCCGAGCAGCACCCGGCCGTCGTCCCCGAAGGCGACTTCGTGGGCGGTGCCCCAGCCCAGCGGCCGGGGTTCGGGACCGTCCCCACCGATCTCCATCAGCTGGCTGTCCCGCACGAACGGCAGCCGGGCGTTGGTGGCAAGGACCAGCCGATCCTCGCCCCGCCAGGCCCGCGGCACGCTGACGCTGGCCCCGAGGTGGGTCCACCGGTCGTGCGACCCGCCCTCCAGCGGCATCCGGTAGACCTCGGGGTGGCTCTCCTCCCTCGAGGTGAACGCCAGCCACGACCCGTCGGGTGACGGCAGCGGGTGGCTTGCGGCCGTGCGGCCGTCGGTCACCCGATGTGCACGGCCCCCGCCGAGGTCGGCGATCCAGATGTCGTCGTCGGCGACGACCAGGAGGGTGTCGCCGTGAACGGCCGGGTGACGGAGGTAGTCAGCGGGGGCAGCCATGTCGCAGGACAGTAGCCCCCCGACCCCAACCGGTCAGCGCCGCGCGTTCTGTCCCTGCAGCGCCTCGGCCTGGTAGGCGTCGCGGACGGCGTCGTCGGTGTTGGCCATCACGTCGTGACCCCCGAGCGCCCGGGTGAGGAAGTCACGGGCCACCGACGGCAGGCCGGCGGTGAGCATCCGGAGGGGCTCCAGGATCCATGGGACCATCGCTTCGTTCCTGCGACCCCGCACGACCCGCACGACCGCGGCTGCGACGTCCTCCGGCTCCACGGACGGGATCATGCTGGACCCCAACCCGGCGCCCAGCCGGGTGTTGACCACGTTCGGCATGATCGAGGACACCTGGATGCCGTGCGGACGCAGCTCGGCGCGCAGGGCGTCGCTGATCCCGACGACCGCGTGCTTGGTCCCGACGTAGGTGACCAGCCTGGCGATCGGGACCTTGCCAGCAGCAGAGGCGATGTTGACGATGTGGCCCTGCCCGCGGTCGGCCATCACCCGGCCGGCTGACTTGGCGCCGAGGAGCACGCCGCGGACGTTGACGTCGATCTGCAGGTCGGTCGCGCGGTCGTCCTCCTTGAGGAAGTCGCCGACGACCATGATCCCGGCGTTGTTGACCATCACGTCGAGCGGGCCGAACGCCTGCTCGGTGGAGCGCACGAAGGCATCCATCGAGGAGGGGACGGTCACGTCCAGCTCGAAGGCGACGACGCGGTCGCCCAGCTCCTCGGCGGTGGCCTGCGCCAGCTCGAGGTCGAGGTCGCCGATCGCGACCGACATGCCCTCGGCCACGAAGGCCTCGGCGATGGCCTTCCCGATCCCGCGGGCGCCACCGGTGATGGCGGCGACCTTGCCGTTCAGCTCGACGGTCATGCTGGAGTGCTCCTCGGCTCGACATGCAGCGTCGGGGCGACGCCGCCGGCCGGCAACCTATCGCTGTTAACCCAGCGGGGAAAGCCCGTTCGCTCCGGGAACGACGAAACCGCCGACCCGAGGTCGGCGGTCATCGGGGGCGAGGGGCGGGCGACGCCCCTCAGCCGCGTCCTACCAGGAGGACTTGGTGATGCCCGGGAGCTCGCCCTTGTGGGCCAGCTCGCGGAAGGTCACGCGGGAGAGGCCGGCGAAACCGATGTGGCCGCGCGGGCGACCGTTCAGGCGGTCACGGTTGCGCAGGCGCACCGGGCTGCCGTTCACCTTCATGGCGTTGAGGGTGTCACGGGCGACCAGCTTCTCCTCGAACGGCGTGTCCGGGTTGCTGATGATGGCCTTGAGCTCGGCGCGGCGCTCGGCCTGCTGAGCGACCATCTTCTGGCGCTGGATGTTCCTTGCGATCTTGCTCTTCTTGGCCACGACTGTGTCTTTCGACGAGGGTGTGCGGTGGTGAGGACTTTCCGATGATGCCGTACAGCGAGGACGCTGGGGCGCAGGCAGCACGATGGGCCGCGCAACGGCGGATGGAGAAGTGTACGCGCCGGCCGGAATCCGTGCCAGCCGTATCATCGGCCGCGTGTCAGCCACCACCACCCACACCGCCTCGACCACCAGCACGTCCCGCGTGGACCGTGCCGTCACCGCCATGGAGGACGCGGGCGTCCGCGCTCTGCTGATCGGCCCCGGCGCCGACCTGCGCCACCTGATCGGCTACGACACCCACCCGCTGGAGCGGATGACCCTCCTGGTCGTCGCCGCGGACGGCAACCACCTGCTGGTCGTCCCCGAGCTCGAGCGCGCACGTGCGGAAGCGGCCGGCGTCGGCGTGCCCGTGCACGGCTACGGGGAGACCGAGGACCCGTTCGCGCTGGTGGCCGGCCACCTCGACGGCGGCCGGGCGGACGAGGCGATCGGCGTCGGCGACCAGCTGTGGGCCCGCTTCGTCCTGGGACTGCAGGACGCCATGCCGGGCGCCACGTGGACACCGGCGTCGGCGGTGACCCGCCAGGTCCGCATGGCCAAGACCCCCGACGAGGTCGCCGGGCTCCGCGCCGCCGGACGGGCCATCGACGCCGTCCACGCCCGCGTGCCCGAGCTGCTGCGCCCCGGCCGGACCGAGGACGAGGTCGGCCGCGACATCGCCGAGGCCATGCTCGCCGCCGGCCACGATGCGATCGACTTCGTGATCGTCGCCAGCGGACCCAACGGCGCATCCCCGCACCACGAGACCTCCGATCGTGTCATCCGGGCCGGCGACGCGGTCGTGGTGGACATCGGGGGTCCCGTCGACGGGTGGTTCAGCGACTGCACTCGCTGCTACGTCGTGGGGGAGGAGCCCGAGGGGTACGCCGAGGCGTACGCAGTCCTGAGGGCTGCGCAGCAGGCCGCCGTCGACCACGTCCGGCCGGGTGTCACCGCCGAGTCCGTGGACCGTGCCGCCCGACAAATCATCACCGACGCCGGCTACGGCGAGGCGTTCATCCACCGCACGGGGCACGGCATCGGCCTGGAGGTCCACGAGGAGCCCTACATCGTGGAAGGCAACGACCTGGTCCTGGCAGAGGGCATGACCTTCTCCATCGAACCCGGCATCTACCTGGAGGGGCGCTTCGGGATGCGGCTGGAGGACATCGTCGCGGTCACCGCCGACGGGGTGGAGCGCCTGAACGTCGCCGACCACGACCGGATCCTGGTCCCCGTCACCCCGTGAGCACCCCCGACTCCGACACCACGCACGACGCCAGCCCGGAGACCCACCCGGACGTCGGGATCGACGACTCGCGACCCAGCGCCGACCAGCGTGTCCTCCGGCGGGCGGCGGTCGCCGGTGCCATCGCGTTCGCGGTCACGGCGATCATCGTCCTCGGGCTGAACGCCGCGTTCGGTGGCGACGGTCGGGGCGCCCTCGTGTGGTTCATGGCGGCCATCGTCGTCGGCCTGCTGGTCTGGTCCGGCTGGCTGGTCCTGGTCCTGCTGCTGGACGTCATCGCCGGTACGGTGCCCGGCCGACGACGACTGGTCTGGACCGCGGTTGCGTTCGTCCTGGCCTTCGTCAGCCCGATCCTGCCTGCAGCCGCCCTGCAGGCCGCCGCAGGGAGCTGATCGCCAGATGCCCAAGTGTTCGACGTGTGGAACGACCTTCGAGGTCGACACCGAGCTGACCGGCCGGTTCCCCGGCTGGACCCCCAAGGAGTGCTCGGCGTGCTGGAAGAAGGGCCGCAAGGGGTCGGGCAGCAAGCGAACCGGCGGCAAGGGGCGCGGCGGAGGAGGAGGCGGCCGACGGGGCACCCTCACCGAGGAGAACCTGACCACCGCAGAGGTGCTCGAGAAGTACACCGACGGCCCAACCGACGGGGTCTTCACCGACGGCAGCTCCAGTCCCAACCCCGGTCCGGGCGGATGGGGGGCGGTCTACGTCGTCGACGGCGAGGTCGTGGACCGGGCCTACGGGCACGACCCGGCCACCACCAACAACCGCATGGAGCTCGCCGCCATCGACGCCGGCATCAAGCTGGTCCCCACCGGCACGCCGGCGGTCCTCTACACCGACTCGCGACTCGCCGTGGACACCCTCACCAAGTGGGCCAAGGGGTGGGAGGCCAAGGGCTGGACGCGCAAGGGCGGCGAGATCAAGAACCTCGACCTCATCAAGCCGCTGTACCGGCTGGTCGCCGAACGACCCGAGGTGGAGATCCGCTGGATCGCCGCACACTCCGGCAACCGGTGGAACGAGTACGCCGACTCGCTCTCCACCGCCTGGATGCGGGACGAAGTGTGACGGAACACGGTCGACGCACCCGCCTCACGGGCACAACGCGTCACATCCCGTAGTCTTGGCCACGATGGTTGGCGACGAACCGTTGCTGCTGGTCGGTGCTGACGTCGTCACACTCGACGACGCGAGACCCCACGCCAGCGCCCTGCTCGTCAAGCGACGTCGGATCGCTTGGCTCGGCGCGGTGGAGGACACACCGACGGTCCCCGGCGTGCGGCGGATCGACCTGACCGGTGCAACGGTGATGCCGGCCTTCGTCAACGCCCACAGCCACCTCACCAACGTCGGCCTGGCCCTGAACGCCATGGACCTCTCGATCGCCGAGTCCCTGTCGGACTGCCTCGGCGCGGTCCAGGCCATCGCAACCGTGACACCCCACCGGGTGATCTGGGCCGGTGGCTGGGACGAGACCCGGTGGCCCGAGCACCGGGCCCCGTCCGCCGACGACCTCGCGCGGGCCGGTGACGACCGGCCCGTCATGCTCGTGCGAGCGGATGGCCACTGCGTCGTGGTGGACCGCACCTCGTTGTCGGCCCTGCCCATCGCGCGGTCCCGCGGCGTCGAACGCGGCCCCGACGGCCGCCCCACCGGCCTGCTGCGCCAGGAAGCCGCCCAGGTCGCCCAGCGCTGGTTCAGCGCCGAGATGCCCGATGGCGTCCTGTCCGAGGCACGCTCCTCCGCCGCGGAGCACCTCGTCACCCTCGGCGTGGCCAGCGTCCACGAGATGGGCGGCCCCCATCGCATGGGCCCCGCCGACTTCGACGCCTGGCTGCAGGGCAAGTGGCCCATCGAGGTCGTCCCCTACTGGGGCGACCTCGACCTGGAGTTCGTCGTCGAGCGGGGCCTGCGCCGGGTCGGCGGCTCCCTCCTGCTGGACGGGACGATCGGCAGCCACAGCGCCGCCCTGGTCGAGCCCTACGTCGACCGTGCGGGATCCGGACAGCTCTACCGCGACTCCGCCGAGCTCACCGAGTTCGCCCTGGAGGCGACGCGTCGGGGCATCCAGGTCGCGCTGCATGCCATCGGGGACCGTGCCGTCGCCCAGGCCATCGAGGTGCTGGAGAAGGTCGCGGCGGAGGTCGGTGTCGCCCAGCTGCGACGCCTGGCCCACCGGATCGAGTACGCCGCGCTCATCCAGCCCGAGCAGATGGTCCGCCTGGCGCGCCTCGGCGTCGTCGTCGTCATCCAGCCGGCGACCGACCTGAGCCTCGGCGTCGACGGCGGCGCCTACGAGCTGCGGCTCGGTGCCGAGCGTGCCCGGACCTCCAACCCGCTCAGCTCCCTGGCCGCCCACGGCATCCCGCTGGCCTTCGGATCCGACAGCGTGGTGAACCTCGATCCCTGGCGCTCCGTGGACGCGGCGGCCGAACCGCGTGTCGGGCTGCCGGCCCTCGAACGCCACCTCGGCATCCGTGCGGCAACCCTCGGCGGGCGGACCGCCGCACATCAGGCCAACGTCGGGGTGCTCCGGCCGGGCCAGCGGGCCGATCTCGCCGCCTTCGAGCACCCCGCCGACCCGGAGCAACGTCGCTGCGTGATGACGATGGTCGCCGGCCGCCCGGTGTTCGAGGACGGACGCGTGCATGCCTGATCCCACTCGGACCGACGCCGCCCTCGGCGTGCTCGTCGGCGCCACCGCGGAGGCGGCGGTGGCCGCCGCGGGTCGCGTGGCCGACGACTGGCCGGGGCTCGGCCTGCTCGTGGCCGGTGCGGTCGCCGCGGCGCGGTGGGGCGTCGACCTCGTCCCGGCGATCCAACGGCTGGCCGACGCCGAACCACTCCGTGGCAGCACGAGCGACTACGAGATCCGCTTCGCCGTCGAGGAGGCCAGCGACGACCTCGACCGCGCCCTCGACCTGCTGACCGCCCGCCTCTGGGACGTCGTGGACACCGGCGTCGTCCTGCTGCCGGCCGACGACGCCGAGATGGCCGCGGCCGTCGGGGCGGTGGAGGGCCGGAAGGCCTGGCGGCTCGACTCCGACACCGAGGACGTGACCCGCGTCCGTGTGGCCTCGCTGGCCCAGCGACTGGGCATCCACCTCGTGACCGAGGGTCACGGGCCTGTCGCCCAGGAGGCCGAGTCGGAGGACGATCGCGACACCGGCGTCCTCGTTGGGTGGGACCGGCTGCTCCGCACCTGACCGATCGACGCCCCGAAGGTGAACGGGAGAATTCGGACGAATCGCACGGATTTTCCGTCGAGGTTTCCCGGATCATCGAAACCGCAGGTCAGCGCCCATTCGGCCTCCGAAGGGAAGGGTTGACGACGACGGGTCGGAGTCCTAACGTCTGGCGAACGAGATCAAGGAGAAGGCGTCCGCTGGACACGTTGGGTGTGACGAGGTGGGGCGACGGGTGAAGGGGAACTTCACCCGGTTCTGTCCCGCCTCCCAAGGTGCCAACGACGGCACATGTGTACGGACCGCAACCGCACCGCCGGTTCGGTTCCCAGTACGGGCGGCCCGGATCGATTGATCGGAAGGGAAGAGCGACACAGTAGAGAACGGCGGATTGGAGTTCGTCACGACAATCCGGTGGTGCCACCTGTCGCCCATCCCTCAACCGCAGCCGGCCCCGAACGCCACCGTTCGGGGCCGGTGCGTGTTCGTGCCAAGACGTTGCACGGCGGCCTCCGAACCGCTACACATGCGCCCGCTTCGGTGACCCGCACGTGTGCGGGCGGCTCGACGGGCTACCCTGCCGGTCCCTCGCCACTGCGGCACCAATCCCCGACCCATGGAGGCCCGCGTTGACAGACCGCGAGCTCGAGTCCACAGCAGCCGACGACCTCGACGACGACCTCGAGGACGACGATGACCTCGACGGTGACGACGACCTCGACGGTGACGACGACCTCGACGACCTGGGTGACGACATCGCCGACGACGACGAGATCTACGACGACGACGCCGACGACGACACCGACGTCGTCGATGACGATGACGAAGACGACGACGACGTGGAGGACGTCGCCGAGGAGGACGACGACGACGCCGACGACCTCGACGACGAGCTCGACGAACTCCTGGAGGAGGACGAGGAGGTCCAGCCCCTCGACGTCGACGGCGACGAGGGCAGCAAGAAGGGCGCCAAGCCTCGCCGCAAGGTCGAGCTGATCAGCGAGGACGAGTTCACCTGCCGGTCCTGCTTCCTGGTCAAGAAGCCATCCCAGCTCGCCGACCGAGAGGAGATGCTGTGCTTCGACTGCGTGTGATCGTCCCCACGCAGCATCCGCACACATCCCCCTCCCGGTGAGACCCGTCCCGCCCGTCCTCCTGCGCCTGCTGATGGCGCTGACGGGCGGCACGATGCTGTTCGCCGCCCATCCCCCCATGGACGCGGGATGGCTCGGCTACGTCGCCCTGGTGCCGTTGGTGGCGCTGTCCCGGGATCTGGCTGCGACGGTCAGGCCGTTCCGTGCGGGCTTCGGCTGGGGAACCCTGGCGGGGCTCGTGGCGTTCGGGCCGCTGCTGTACTGGTTGTTGCCCTTCGGGGTCGCCGCCTTCGGCCTGCTCGTGGTGATCCAGGCCATGTGGCTTGGACTGTTCGTCGGGCTGGGCGCCGTGTACGGCGAACGGCTGTGGCGGCCCGCGGTCGTCGTGGCCCTGTGGGTGGGGATCGAGGCGGCCCGGGGCGTCTGGCCGCTCGGCGGCTTCGGCTGGGGTGGCCTCGGCTACACCCAGCACGCCGGGGGACCGCTGCTCGGGGTCGCTCGCACGCTCGGCGTGCACGGGGTGTCCCTCTGCCTGGCCACCATCGCCGTCGCGGCAGAGGCGGGCATCAGGACCGGCAGCCGGACGTGGCCGGCCGCACGCGAGGCCGAGATCCCGGCCGAACACCTCTTCGGCGCCATCCGCACCCCCCTCCTCGTGGTGCTCGGGACCCTCTCCCTGGCCGTCCTCCTGACCGGTGAGACCCCCACGTCGACCGGTCGTGCCATCGAGGTCGGCATCGCCCAGGGCGGCGACACACGCGCCACGGCGGCGGCAGGGGTGAACCGGCTGGACAGCGATCGCATCCAGCGCGTGGCCGAGCTCGCCCTGCTGGCGACCCGACCGTTCGCCGCGGACCCACCCGATCTGGTGATCTGGCCCGAGAACTCCCTCGACATCGACATCCGTACCCCTCGGGGCGCGCCGATCGCCGACCTGCTGGAGGAGGGGCTGGCGGCGGTTGCACCCACACCGATCCTGGCGGGTGAGTACATCGGCGGTCCACGATCGAACACCCTCTTCAACCGCATGACGGTGTTCACCGAGGATGGCGAGGGCGAGAGCTACGTCAAGCGCAAGCCCGTGCCCTTCGGGGAGTACGTCCCGGCGCGGGAGCTGCTGGACTGGTTCCCACCGCTGGAGCAGATCCCCAACGACACCCTGCCGGGGGACGAGGCGCAGGTCCTCGAGGTCGCGGGTGCGCACATCGGCGGGGTCATCTGCTTCGAGAACATCTTCCCGATGCTGGTCCGGGATCAGGTGCTGGCCGGCGCCGACCTGATCGTGGTCAGCACCAACAACTCCTCCTTCGGCGACACCCCCATGTCGGCCCAGCACCTGGCGTTCAGCACCCTCAGGGCCGTCGAGACGGGCCGATGGGTGGTGCACGCCGGCATATCGGGCATCAGCGCCTTCATCTCCCCGGAAGGGGAGGTGCTGGAGCGGACCGAGCTGTTCGAACCGGCGTCACCGCGCATGGAGGTCCCGCTCCTCGACGGCACGACCATGGCCATGCGCCTGGGCAGCCTGGTGCCCGGGCTGGCACAGCTGGTGGCGGTCGCCGCCCTTGCATCGGTGCTCGGCGAGCGCGTTCGTGGTCGCCGGGACGCCGACGACTGACGGCCGGGTGACCTGACCCCGCGGGGTCACGGTCCCCACAACGAACAACGGCACCCCGTCGGGGTGCCGTTGCGCGGTTCTTCGATCTGGCCGGCGCTAGCCCTTGGCGTAGCGGCGGTTGTAGCGGTCCACACGGCCCGCGGTGTCGACCATCTTCATCTTGCCCGTGTAGTACGGGTGGCTGGCGGCGGAGATGTCGACCTTCTTCAGGGGGTAGGTCGTGCCGTCCAGCTCGATGGTGTCGCTGGTCTCGATGGTGGACCGGGTGATGAAGGTCCAGCCGTTGGCGCCGGTGTCCTGGAAGACGACCGGCCGGTACTCGGGGTGGATGTCAGCCTTCATGCCTACTTCTCTTCCTTGAAGTCCACGTGCTTGCGGATCACCGGGTCGTACTTCTTCATGGTGATGCGCTCGCGCTGGGTGCTCTTGTTCTTGGTGGTCATGTAGGTGAAGCCGGTGCCCGCGGAGGAGCGCAGCTTGACCTTGATGCGGTTGTCGTTGCGTGCCATCAGACCTTCACCCCGTTGCGGCGCATGTCAGCGACCACGGTCTCGATCCCATTCTTGGTGATCGTCTTCATGGCCTTGGTCGACAGCGTCAGCGTGACCCACCGCTTCTCGGAAGGGAGGTAGTAGCGCTTCTTCTGAAGGTTCGGCTCGAAGCGACGCTTGGTCTTCTTGTTCGAGAACGACACGTTGTTACCGGAGGTCGGGCGCTTGCCCGTTACCTGGCAGACCTTGCTCACGGCAGGGCTCCTAAAGGTATTGGAGGACGAATGGCGCGGGCGGCGCGGGCACGGCTGACCGCACGCCCCATGCGCGGACGGACGAGTGTACGTCACGGGTGGGGGTGTCGGCAACCATCTGCTCCGACGGAACGGCTGCGCGTCCGTGCCAGCGTGCCATGCCATCGACGGTTCCACACGGACCCCTCGCAGGAGGACGCCTGCGCCGCTGGCCGTTCGTGATCCCTAGAAGACGGCCCGGAGGAGCAGGACCACGCCGACGACGGCCACGACGAGGACCAGCAGGACGAGCGCGACGGCACCGAGGACGGTCGTGGCGACCAGCCGCTGGCTGTCCTTGGTCGTCCGGTCCGGCTGAAGGGCCTGGCTTGCCAGGACCCGGGTGTTGCGCTCGTTGGCCTTGAACACGAAGTCGAACACCGTGCCGAGGACCGGGATGGTGCCGATCAGCGCATCGACTCCCGCGATGCCCATCATCCGGGCCACGGTGGCCGGGCGGGCACCGGCATGGATCGCCTGGACGACGAGGCCCACGGAGAGCACAAGCCCGGCGCTGCCACCGATCCCGGGCACGAGGCCCAGCACGGCGTCCACCCCGAAGGTGCGCGACGTGCCGGGCACCCGGAACTGGCTGTCGAGCAGCTTGGCGAGCCGCTGCACCCGCGCGAGGCGTTCCCGCCCGGCAGGATCCAGGCCCGCTCGAGTGGCCCACGGGTTGGCCGACGCCCCGGGTGCGTCGTCGGACACCGCAGGCACATCGCCCGCCGCCGCAGTCATCTCGACCCGGGGAGCAGGCACGACCGCAGGCCCGGGGTCCGGGAGGACGGTGTCGGCCCGCTCGTTCGACGGTGGCCCGTCGGGCTGCGGTGAGGTCTCGGCCATCTGGCGCAGCAGCGTAACGTAGCTGCGCTCGGTCACTGACGATGATCCCCCCACCGTGATCAGTCCCCTTCGTCCGCAGCGGGAAGGGCCGGCGCGTTGGGGTCCCACTCACCGGAGGTCCGGGTGACGGCGTCAGCCGTGGGCACCAGGTCGACCGGTCCGACGAGGTTGCTCAGGCCGTTGGCCACCATCACGCCGGAGACCGCGGCCACGGCGAGGACGGCCGCGATCGCGGCGAGCAGGCTGACCACGGCCCGCCGCCGTTCGGCAGGCAGCTGCAGCCAGGCGCGGGCGAGGCGGGAACCGAACGACGGAGTGGGTGACGCGGGACTGGTCATGCCCGTTGGACGCGAGTTCGTCGCCGAAGTTGCGTGGCTGGACCAGATTCCTCGAAACGCCGTTCGTGGTGCGCCCACCGGGGGTCCGTATCCGCCGGGGGACCGGATGGGCGTGGGAGCGGGGAGGAGCCGCTACACTGCCCTCTCTCCTGGCCCCGTCATCTAGCTGGCCTAGGATACCGGCCTTTCAAGCCGGCGACGCGGGTTCGAATCCCGTCGGGGCTACCAGCGAAAACGCAGGTCAGAGCCAGTTTCGTATCAACTGGCTCTGACCGTGACTTACCGCTACGTGCCATAGGAATCCGTTCCTTATGGCACGTACGTGGCACGGCAGAGCCTCCAACAGCAGGCGGCTCGGCAGGCGATTAGGACGCCTCCGAGCCCGGCCAGCACCATGAGGAGGCGCTGACAATGGGCAAGGTATCGAGCATCGAGGACGTGCGCGGCGGCCAGGACGGGGAGGTGTCTACCTCTGTTGACGGTCAGGACCTGCCGTACGAGCACCCGTGGGGGCGGAAGGTGACAGGTCAGGTTCTCAACGCCGTGTTGGAGGCGCGAGAGGAGGAGGGCAACACGCCGAACCACCCCGTTCTCGGGAATGTCTTTGCCCTACAGGACGGCCTCCGCTACATCGAGGGGTTCGCTCACCCCGAGCTCGGCGAGACAGACCGCCTGGTGAACGATCTCGATGTCGACTTCGCCGTGGCCGACCCGATCAGGTGCGCACACGCGGCCGAGATCAACGAGGCGATGGCGTGGGGGCTCGCAGCCGGGTACGCGGTATCAGAGATCGTGGGCCGGCGGGTCCTGCCGGGCGAACGCGTCGTCCCGAGGGACGACCTGGTCCTCATCGAGCGCCGCGTGAGCCAGGCCATGCACGCCCTCTACCGCTGGACACAGTGGCCGGACGAGAAGCTGACCGCGGATGATCTCGGTGACGCGATGGAGTGCCTGACGGACGCGTTCACGATCCTCCATCCCCATTCCGGGGACTGACTGTCCCCGCTACTCGGCAGGTGCGTAGTCCTACGCACCTCAGCCAAGTCGGTCCCCCACGTCCTGTCGTCGCTTGGGGTTCCACAGATGTGGAAATCACCTGGTCTGCCCGACGACCAACGACCGGACATCCGTCATGTCCTTGCGGCAGGTGTTCTCGTCTCGCCGAGGGCGACCAGCTCGGAGGACGTGGAGTTGGAGTCGGCGGCCGGTTCCACCGTGGTGGAACTCACCGAGCGCCAAGATGCGGTCGCGGACCTCGTCGGTCACGGAGCGGGCCAAGCAGGTTGTGCAGGCAGGTTGTGCAGGCCGGGTGCTGGAGCGGATGGAGGGACCGAGGGTCCGAACGCTTGTGCCCAACTGGTCACAAGCGTTCCGGCCCGGTGCCGTGTGGCCCGCGACATCAAGCCGCACTTGGTTTACCCGGGAGAAGGTTGCCGACGCGCTCGGCACCTCGGCCACCACCTAACGTCCACGCTACTCGGCAGGTGAACAGGACTGTTCACCTGCCGAGGTGGGGACCTCTCCCCAACTCGCTGGGGCAGCGCGTGTAGCCTCCCGCACCAGTCGCGTGAGCACCCACCCCGTTCATGCGGCTTCGACGGCCCGGAGCCTCGCTCCGGGCCGTTTCTCTGTTGGGGCCTACTCGCAGGCCTCGACGGGTCAACGTGTCGGTCGCGGTCAACGGGGCGAGTTGATGCCAGTGTGGGTGTTCTCCAAGAACGAGTGACGCCCCCGGTTGCTGCCGGGGGCGTCGGGGTCTCCGGCCGGGCCACCAACGAACCCGGTTGCGGAGCGGCCCGGGCCCCACGAAGGATGAGGGGGCCCGGCCGTGGCTTGGCTAGGCCGTGTTGCGGACGCCGGTGATGAGCTCGACGCCGCCGGCGTTGATCGGGGCGACGTCCCAGCGGGAGATGGTGCGGATTGCGGTCTGGTCGGCGTCGAAGGCGTAGTCGCGGCTGTACTCCAGCCGGACGCCGTCGCGCCGGCCGACGGCGATCTGGGACATGTCGACGACGGCGATCCACGAGGTGTCGGTGGAGGTGCCGGTGGTCTCGTCGACGGCGATCTGGGAGGAGGTGCGGACCGGCACGCCGAACAGCTGGCGGCGGGACTCCATCGTCGGGTCGGGGGCCAGCTGGTAGCGCTCGTCCACGTCGACGAGCTTGCGGAACGTCGCCCAGGTCCGCGGCGCCATGAAGATGGCGGTCGCGGTGGCGTCGTCGGTCTCCAGCCGCTCGATGGCGTCGGCGACGTCGTCGAGGGTGGGTATCGCCCCGTCGCCCGCGCCGAGCTCGGTGTCGGTGACGCCGGAGAAGTTGCGGACGCCGATCAGGCCGTTCCCGGTGCCGTCGCCCTGCAGCATCTGCAGGTCCAGCAGCAGCGCCACGGACCGGAGGTGGTCGTAGGCCAGAACCTCGCGCAGCTCGGGCCGGGAGTCGGCGAGGGACTCGTTTGACGCCAGGGTCAGCGCGGCGGCCTTCTTCGGGGTCAGCACGACCTGGGCGAAGGTCGGGTCCGACGCGGTGATCGCGGTGTTCTCGGCCACGAACTCCGCAGTGACGGAGCTGCCGATCTTGGGCACCTCCAGCCGGTCGGTGGACATGGTGAAGATCCGCGGGCCGGCGTTGAGGAACACCGATTGCGCGGCGAGACGGTCCACGAAGGTGTTGGCGTGCTCGGTGGGGACGAAGAACCCGCCGGCCGAGCCGGTGCCCTCGGCGACGGCTCGGGCCTCCAGGGTGCGGTACTCGTTCCAGCCGGGCAGCCAGCCGGGCGCCGGGCCGCCCCGGTCGTCGCGGACCTCGCCCTGGGGGCGGACGTCGACGCCGTGCTTGGCGATCGAGCGGTTCATGGCGTCGACGGTGCGGTTGCGCTGCTCCTGCCGGCTGCCGGCGAGAACCTCGGCCTCCGCGTGCAGCAGGGTCAGGCGGTCCATCTCCCTGGCCTCCGAGGCGAGCAGGTCGCGGTTCTCGGCCTTGGCGCCGTCGACAAGGGCGGTCATGGAGTCGAGCAGGCCGCGCTGGACGCCGCGGAGCGACTCGAGGGCGATCCCGTGGTCGCGCTGGCTGTTGGCCCGCTGGAGGGTCTCAGACGTGATCTGTGGCATGGCGTGGTTCCTTCCGAGGAATGGGCTTGGCGGTGCGTTCCCCGCGGTCCGGGCGGTGCCTCTGGCGACCTTCGTGGGGGCTTGCGGTGCGGTTGGCGCGGGGGACGGGGTCCCGGCCGGCCGGCCTCGGTTCCTCGGTGAGTAAACCTGTCACCAGCGTACGGGAGGAGCGCGTCATTGGCCAGCACCTGTTGCCAGGAGGCGGGCCCACTCGGCGACCAGGGCGTCGGGGGTGGTGCCGTCGGTGGCGGCCTTGGCCTCGGTCAGCCGGGCGGCCATGGCGACGAGCTGCAGCAGCAGCGCCTCGTGGTCGGCGTCGCGCATCAGCGCGACCTCGCCGGCCCGGTCGCCGGCGAGGCGGCAGCGGACCATGCCGACGGCGGTCCGGGAGGCGTCGATCAGGTCGGGGAGCTCGATGTTCACAGTGCATGTCCTTTTCGAATTTCTCGGGAGGGGGAAACGGAAGGAGCCGGGGTGTCCAGGGGCGCTTTACGTTCCAGTGATTCGACCCCGCCCCCTCTCCGGCCCGTGCGGGCAGCCGCGTCGGCGTGACCGGCGCAGCCTTGGGCGCGGAGCTGGCACAGGTGGGCGAGGCGGTCGCGGGCGGCTCGCACCTCGGTCCGGTGGTCGGGCTGTCCGGGGCGCGTCACAGCACGCCACCGGTCCACGTTGCGGGTGTTGCGGATGTTGCGGATTCAATGGGGGCCGGTCCCCGCACCGACTGGCTTCCCTCTGATCGTGTGTTAAGGGGATATGAGGGGAGGTAGCGTGACCACGGGTCGTGCAGGTCCTCGCGGCGGTAGCCCTTCGGCGTGGTGTCGCCGAACCGGATGGTGACCGGCCGGACGCCGTACTTGCGGAGCCGCTGGGCGAGCCCGCGGGCGTTAAGCGCCCGTCCCTTGAGGTCGCCCCAGGGCGCCTCCTCCAGCTGGTTGAGCCGGGCGAGCACGAGCTCGGTCGGCATCGCCTCGCTGTCGCCGAACACCTCGAGCAGGTCGGAGAGGAGCCGGACGCCGAGGCTGGGAGTGGCTGCCTTGGAATGCGCAACAAGCGCAACAGCCGCACCGCGGGCCCGTTCGGGCCAGTCGCCGCCGGCCGCGTCGGCGACCGACAGCAGGGGTTCCCAGACGTCGGCGGGACGGTCGGTGATGCCGTCGGGCATATCGGGTATTGCCCCGTCCACGACGGGCAGCACCATCGCCGCCCAGGCCTCGATGCGGGTCCGGAGGGCGTCGCCCTCGGGGGCGTGCAGCCGGCGCCGGTAGGGCTCGACCACCTCGCCGGCGGCACGGCGACGCATGGGGACCACGACGGAGCGGGTGATGATGGTGTCGGGCAGGTCGCCCAGCCCCGCCAGCGCGACGGCGCAGTAGGCGGGGATCTCCTCGGTGAACACCTGCTTGCCGCGCACGACGCAGCGGCCGGCGACGGCGCCCCGCCGGTGCCCGGCGTTCAGCAGTCCGCGGATCTCCTCGTTGTCGCGGGCCTTGGGCCCGAACACGGTGTCGATCTCGTCGAACAGGATGGTGGGCCGGCCGGCCTCCTCGTCGCCGACCTTGCGGAACAGGTAGGCCGGGGTGACGTTGACGGCCTCGACGGGGTTGGGGACCAGCAGCTCGGTGATCTCAAGGGCTCGGGTCTTGCCCGATCCCGGTTCGGGTGACAGCAGCGCCAGTCGGGGCGTGGACTCCCATGCCTCCATGAGGTGGCAGTGGAGGATCCACAGGGCGTGGGCGACGGCGGCGGGCGGGGACGGGTAGGCGACGAACCGCCGCAGGAAGGCGTGGACGTCGTCGAGGAGCTGGGCGCCGGTGGTGCCAGCGTCGTCGGGCACGAGGTCGGCGAGGTTCACAGCGCCTCCCCTGACGCGGGCGTCACGCCGTACTTGCCCATGCCGGACCGGATGGTGGCCTCGGCGCCGGGGCGCGGGTGCCCCTTGTCGATGGCTGCCGCCAGCAGGGCTCGGGCGGCTTCGTCGGCCGAGCCCGCGCCGTCCCGGACCATCTCGCCGGCCCGGCAGGCCGCCCAGTGGAGGCGATTGTTCAGGTCACCCTTGCCGCAGCCGGTCACGACGCGGACGAGCCCGTCGAGGCGCGACCCAACCGTGCCGATCCGGGCCGGTCTGGCGAACACCGGCGGTTTGGGGGTGAGCATGGCCACGAGCCAGCGGGGCGGGTCGGCAATCCGGGCCTCGGGGTCGTGCCAACGGTAGGCGCCGCCGTCGTCGCGGACGCTCGGCGGCAGGACGGCCTGCCCGCGGGTTCCGCGCACGTCGATGCCGGTCGTGTGGGTCGAGCCGATCCGTCCTGCCGTGGACTTCACGTACAGATCGGCGGGGGCTCGCCAGTACAGGTGGACGCCACCCTCGGGCCGGGGCGACACGACCATGCGCGTGACCGGGGCCCGCCCGTGCACGCGCTGGAGGTTGCGCCAGGAGGCGAAGCCCTCGGGCCCGTCGAGGTCGAGGACCATCGTGCCCGAGGCGCCCGTGCAGTGGGAGACGTTGGCGTCAGGCCAGCGCGTCCACCACGCGCGGACCTGGGCGGGGTCGGTCGTGGCCACGTCGGGCCACGACTTGATCAGTGGCAGCTTCGATCCAGCGGCCGAGGGGAACACGTTCCAGCCCCGGCGGGCGAGGTCGAGGGCGGCGTCGAGCATCGTGGAGCCGCTCATCCGACGCCCCCGGCGGTACCGCTGACGTGGAGACAGCACGCGGCGCACAGCCCGAGCCCGTCGAGTCGGACGTCGACGGGCAGCGGGTGGCCGGTCAGCAGCGCGGTCACGCCGGCGCACATGACGCTGGACAGCTGGTGGTCGACGGTCCCGCAGCGGTCGCAGGTGAACCGCCAGCCAAGCTCGTGGTCGTCGGCGTAGTGCAGCTTCGCGCACGGGGTGCAGCGCAGCCCGTCGGCGGGGCAGGCCACGCACGCCGACGCGGAGTCGGTGATGTGGCCGCAGGTGTCGAGGGACAGCACGAGCAGTGCCGCCCTGGCCCCGTCGAGGAGCTCGGCGACGCCGTCGACGGCGGGGTCGAGGATCTGGAGGTGGTGCGTCACAGCGCACCCTCCCACTGCCGGACGAACGCGCCCGGCCGGCGGCGCGACTCGGTGACGCCGACGCAGCGGATCAGCCCGGCGCGGGCCCAGGACGACAGGAGCCCGCCCCACGCGGCGTTGCCGCCGGACAGGGTGAGGGGCTCGACGCGGTCGCGCAGATCGTCGACGGTCCACGCGAACCCGTCGACGCTGAGCGCCTCCAGGGCGAGGGCGGCCCGGTCGCGGTCCGGCGCCGACATCGCCGCCACGGCATCGGCCATACCCTCTGTCCGCGGGTCGGGGCTGTTACCATTGGCAACAGTCGCTGTGGCGGTGACTGATCCGGACCGGGCCCCTTGGCGGGGGCCCGTTCTGTTGCGGGGCATCTCAGTGGACCGCCGCGACGGTGTGGTCCTCGGTGTACGCGTCGAGGTCGGCCGGGCGGAAGCGGACCAGACGTCCAAGCTTCACGAAGGGGATGCGGCGCTCGGCCACGGCCCGCCGGACCCAGCGCTCGGTCACGCCGAGGCGCTCCGCTGCGGACTTCACATCAACGAGCTGATCGCTCATCGGGCACGCTCCAATCGACGGCCCGTCGGTATCGTCTGAACGCGAATCCCTGGAACCTGTCGGGGCGGAGCCCACAGCTATGTAGTTACCGGAATGTACGATAGCACTCCATGAGTGCCACGACTATTGACTGGAACAACGAGCCACGCGTCCACGTCCGCTGCTCGCGGTGCGCGGACCGGCTTGGCGACCGCTCCCCGCTGCTGGCGATCCTCGTCCCCCAGTGGGAGTCCGCCCCGAGGTTCCGACCGGAGGGCGACGACTGGCGCCGGGGCATGCTGTGGGAACCCCTCGTCTTGCAGCGGAACGGGGCTACCGCTTTCGAACGAGCGCGGCACGGGGCGCTAAGCGAACGAGTGGCCAGGGGCGGCTACGGCACCGATGGCGCGGTGATCGGCGACAAGCGTCTGGCGTGGTTGGAGGTCCCCGGCCGCGCCGCGCACCTGAGGTGCCGCGGCTGTGGCCTCAAGACGTCGTTGAAGAAGGCCCGGTGCACCACTCTGGGCCGTGAAGCGGACGCGAGGGGTCGCGGCGTCGTGTTCGTCCCCTAACCGGACCGCCGGTCGTCGAGCTCGACGACCTTACCGCGTTCCATGGCCTCACCCAGGGCCCGGGCGATGGCCTGGTCGCGATCATCGGTGGCGTGCTGGTAGCGCAGCGCGGCCGCCATCGAGGAGTGGCCCATCCGCGTCATCAGTTCCTTCGTGGACGCGCCCGTGGCGGCGGCAAGGGTGTTGCCGGTGTGCCGTAGGTCGTGGAACCGCAGGTCGTCGCGCCCGATCGCGGCGCGGGCCCTGCGCCACCGTCGGTTCCAGTGCGAGCGGTCCAGCGGCGCACCCTTGGCGCCGACGAACAGGAGCCCGTCGGCCCCCTCCTGGGCGAAGGCGGCGAGGTGGTGCTCGATCTCGGGGACCAGCGGGGGAGGGATGGCGACGGTCCGGCGGCCGGCAGCACTCTTGGGCGGGACCACGACCGAGGTGCCGTCGTCCAGTCGCTGACGGCTCTTCGTGACGCGCACGACGCCACGCATCAGGTCGACGTCGGCCCGGGTCAGCGCGGCCAGTTCGCCGAAGCGCAGGGAGGTCCACGCGCCCATGAGCACGAGCAGGCGCCAACGCGGGTCAACGAGGTCGGCCAGCTCGTTGACCTCGGCCACGGTGGCAAGCGGACGTTCCTCGGCTCGCTCCTGGCCGGCCCCATCGAGGCGGCACGGGTTGCGCACGATCAGCTCGTCGGCAACGGCGGTGTTCAGGACGGCGCGGAGCATCCGGTACGCCTTGGCCGCGGTGTCGCTCGAAGCTGAGGCGGCGAGGTCGGTGTGCCAGCGACGGACCGAGGCGGGGGTGATCTTGCCGATGGCGGCCTGACCGATGGTCGGGCCGATGTGGAGACGCAGGAGGCCGTCGTACCGCTCGCGCGTCCTGGGGGACCGGATCCGAGGGTTGGAGTCGAGCCAATCGCGGGCGTAGTCCTCGAGCCGCACGCTGCCACGCTCGGGGGGCACCCAGGCGCCCCGGTCCTGATCGGCCCCGGCGTGCCGCAGGGCGGCGTTGGCATCGGCCTTGGTCGCGTAGGTGCCGAGCGCCACGAGCTTGGACGTGGCGCCGTCGCGCACCCGGACCTGCCACCGCCCCGAGGGGAGCTGGCGGATGGTGCCGCCGGAGTGTCGGCGAGAGCGCTTGGCCATGCCCTCAGCGTGCCACTTCCGGATTCTTATGGCACGTACGTGGCACGAACGGTCTGCAAGGGTGTACGATGCCGGCACGAACAGGCCGCTGACCTGCGGCGATGCTGGCCCAACGCGAGGGTGCGCTACCGGCCTTTCAAGCCGGCGACGCGGGTTCGAATCCCGTCGGGGCTACCACCACGGCCCACAGGCCGAGTGGGTACGACAGACGACAGCGCGGCCCGATCCGTCCGGATCGGGCCGCGTCGTTGGTTCGGTTCGGGACTGGTCAGCCGCGACGCGACTGGTTGCGGCCGGACCGCTGTCCGCCGCTGGCCTGGCCGTTGCCGTTGCGACGACGGCGGCTGCTGTTGCCGCCACCGTTGGTGTTCCCGCCCCCGTTGCCGCCGCCGTTGCGACCGCCGCCGTTGCGGCCGTTGCCACCCCGGCCACCGCCCCCGTTGCCGCCGTTGCCGGGCTGCTTGGGCGGTGCGGTGTTGGGGCCGTTCTTGTCGCCGACCCAGCCCAGGTCCACGGTCAGGTCCTTGGCGAGGGTCCGGGCATCGGCCCGCGAGTCGTCGCACACCACGGCGTGCACGGTCCCGTCGGCGCCGGCGCGGCCGGTACGACCCGACCGGTGGGTGTAGTCCTCGGCCGTCGCCGGCAGGTCGTAGTGCAGGACCACGTCCACGTCGTCGACGTGGATGCCGCGTGCGGCGATGTCGGTGGCGACCAGGACGCCGACGCGACCGTCGGTGAAGTCGTTGAGGGCCCGCTGACGCTGGCTCTGCGATCGGTCGCCGTGGATGGGGGCGGCCTTCAGGCCGCCGCGGGACAGCTGCTTGGCCAGTCGGTCGGCCCCGCGCTTGGTGCGGGTGAACACGATCGCCGACCGGCTGTCGGCCAGCAGCTTCTCGGTGATCGGGCGACGCTCCTGGCGGGGGACGACGTGCCAGGTGTGGCTGACGTTGCCGGTGGCCTTGACGGCAGCGCCCACGTCGACGCGGACGGGATCGGACTGGTAGCGACGCTCGAGCTTGGCGGTCGTGTCGTCGAGGGTCGCGGAGAACAGCAGCAGCTGCCCGTCGGCGCAGTCGGTGGCGTCCAGCAGGCGGGTGACGTCGGGGATGAAGCCCATGTCGGCCATGCGGTCGGCCTCGTCGAGCACCGCCATGCGCACGCGGGACAGGTCCAGGTTGCCCCGGTTCTTCAGGTCGATCATCCGGCCGGGGCAGCCGACGAGGATGTCGACGCCTCGCTTGAGGGCGTTGATGTCCTTGTTGATGCTGGTGCCACCGATGAGGACCCGGGTGCGCAGCCCACGACGATCCGCCAGCGGCGCCAGCACCTCGTCGATCTGCACGGCCAGCTCACGGGTGGGGGCCAGCACCAGGCCGACGGGACGACCGTTGCCGGGCTTCATGTGCGCCAGCGGCAGGACGAAGGCCAGGGTCTTGCCCGACCCGGTGGGCGCGCGGCCACAGACGTCGAGGCCGTCGAGGGCGGCCTCGATCGTGTCGGCCTGGATCGGTCGGGGGGTACGGATCTGCTGGCGTCCGAGGATGCGGACGAGCTCCTGGTCGACGCCGAGGGCCTCGAAGGAGGGCTGGTCGCCGTCGGTGCGGCGACGGGATCGCTCGCGGGTGGGGGTGGATGTCGGGGACATGGTGAAACCTTTCGGGGCGCGCCCGTGGGGCAGCGCGATCGGGCACGCGCACGTTGCGCAGTGCCGGTCCCGCTCGTGCGGGACGGCTGGCGCGCAGATGTACGCGCCGGCGGCGGGTCAGGGGGAGGTGCCGCGGGGTCGGTGGTGCTCGCGTGCCCCGGATCGTGTCCGTGGCCGGCGGCCGAGCGTCGTCGCAGCCACTGCGGCCGGGACGGCGTCGTGTCCGGCCAACATGTGGCGCAGCTCGACGCGTGAGCACCAACGGTACCCGTTTAGTGACGCAGCGGGGGGAGGCCGTGCGGACACCCCTGCACCGAACCCTCGCCACGACTCCCCGAACCTGCCGACGGACGGACTCGCCGTGCGCGATGATGCCCGGATGATCAACGGCTGTGCGACCTACCGGGCAGGGGTGGCGTTGCCCGACACCGACACGCCCGTCGGGGCGCTGGCCGCCCTGGCCGCGGGGCACGGACGGACGTGCTGGATCGCCCTCAGCGACCCGTCACGGGAGGAGGTCCACCGGCTGGCACAGGTCGCCCACCTGCCCCCGGCGCTCAGCATGGCCATGGAGCAGTCCTCCAGCCGTGCGTCGCTGAGCCAGCCCGACGGTGCACTCGTCCTGACCGTGGCCGCGGCCCGCTACGACCAGGGCCGCGACCTCGTGGAGATCGGCAACCTCGTCCTCATCGTGCACGGCGACCTCGTCATCTCGGTGTCCCGGCACGCGCCGACCGACGTCAGGGACCTGCGGTGGCAGCTGGAGCAGCAGGCGTCGGACCTGGCCCGTGGCCCGGCGGGCATCGTGCGTGCCCACCTCCAGGCGGTAATCGCCGGATACGCCGATGTGCTCGCCGACCTCCGCCAGGACGTCGAGGTCCTCGAGCGGGAGGTCTTCGACGACAACGGCTCGTCGGACGCGTCCAAGCGCATCTACCTGTTCAAGCGCGAGGCCATCGACTTCCAGCAGGGCACGGCGACCCTCATCGACCCCCTCGACGACCTCATGGACGGCGCGGTGCCCATGCTGTCCGAGGTCGGGCGAGGGGAGTGGGAGGTCCTTCGGGACCGCCTGGTCCGCCTGGTCGACCGTGCCGAGGCCGTCGACGGCCTGCTGAGCGGCATCCTGGCTGCCTACCAGACCGACGTTGCGCTCCGGCAGAACGAGGACATGCGCAAGATCTCCGCCTGGGTGGCCATCGCCGCGGTGCCGACGTTGCTGGCCGGCGTGTACGGCATGAACTTCGAGCACATGCCGGAGCTCAGCCACCCGCTGGGCTACCCCATCCTCCTCGGCGTCATGGTGGCGTGCTCGGTCGCCCTCTACATCGTCTTCCGCACCCGCAAGTGGTTGTGAGCCCCGTCCCGGCCGGGCAGCCGACCACGGGGCGGTTACCCTCCGGCGGCGTGCTGTACCGCTTGTTGTTCTCCCGTGTCCTCGTGCGCCTCGACGCCGAGCAGGCCCACCACGTCGCGATCCGGCTGCTCAGGCTCCTCCAGGGCATCCCGGGTGGCCTCTGGCTGACCCGTCGCCTGGTGGGCCGCCCCGACCCGATCCTGGCCACCGAGGTGTTCGGGGTGCGCTTCCCGAGCCCACTGGGGATGGCCGCCGGGTTCGACAAGGACGCGAAGGTGTACCGGGCCCTCGACGCGTTCGGGTTCGGCTTCGTGGAGATCGGCACCGTCACCGGGCAACCCCAGCCCGGCAACCCGCGCCCCCGCATGTTCCGCCTGCCCGCCGACCGGGCGCTGATCAACCGGATGGGCTTCAACAACGACGGGTCGGCGGCTGCCCGTCAGCGGCTGACCGAGCGGCTGTCGACCGGTGACAGCGGCGTGGTGGGCGTGAACATCGGCAAGACCAAGGTCGTCCCCGCCGAGGACGCGCCGTCGGACTACGTCGTGTCGACCCAGCGCCTCGCCCCGTTCGCCGACTACCTGGTCGTCAACGTCAGCTCGCCCAACACCCCCGGGCTTCGTGACCTGCAGGCCACCGAACAGCTCCGGCCGCTGCTGGATGCCGTCAGGGGCGCCGCACCGGACGACCTGCCGGTCCTCGTCAAGATCGCCCCCGACCTGGCCGACGAGGACGTCGACGCCGTCGCCGACCTGGCCGTCGACCTGGGGCTGGCCGGCATCATCGCCACCAACACCACCATCAGCCGGGAGGGCCTGCGCACCGGGGGTCGCCTGGCGGCGGAGGCGGGTGGTCTGTCCGGAGCACCCCTGCGCGACCGCGCGGTGGAGGTGCTCGCCCGGCTGCACGCCCGCGTCGGCGACCGGATCGCACTGGTGTCGGTCGGTGGGGTGGAGGACGTCGACGATGTCTGGGAGCGCCTCCGTGCCGGGGCGTCGCTGGTCCAGGCCTACACGGGGGTCGTGTACGGCGGGCCGGCCTGGCCGACCACGATCAGCCGCCAGCTGGCGGCTCGCCTCCGTGCCGGCGGTCACTCGTCGGTCACCGAGATCATCGGCGCCGACGCCTGATCCGGGTCAGCTGCCGTCGGGGGCGGTCTGCGCCGGCGGCAGGCTCACGTCGACCTCGGCCTGCACGATCCGATCGGCGGGAAGGACGAACGGGGAGACGTCGTCGGCACCGTCGGAGATGCCACCGTCGATCAGGTCGGTGCGGTCGACCGCGATGAGGGGGAGGGTCGCCTGCCCGGCCACGACGTCGACGTCCTGGCCGGTCACACCGGGGGAGTACCAGCTGTCGTCGCCGGGGGACAGCAGGACCCCGATGCGGTGGCCGGCGCGGAACTCCCAGTCCTGCGGGTACAGGTTGAAGGACAGGTCCTGCTCGCCGGTGCCGTCGATCAGCTGGGCGCCGCGCTGCACGAACCGGGCTCGACCGTTCGGGGCGATGTCGTAGAGCAGCCCGACCATGTGGGCCATCGGCAGGGTCGTGGAGACGGTCGCGTCGATCGTGACCTCGCCGCCGAGGTGGACGTCGTGCGGCAGCACCGGGCTGACGCTGAGGACGCCGGTGCCGGCAGAGCTGCCACCGGCGTTGTTGCCCTGCTCGTCGACGTAGGCGCCCTCGTTGAGCGGCATCGCCCAGTCGAACCCGTCGGCGGGCGGCCACTGCTCCTCGTGGCGCCATTCGCCGGTGTCACCCTGCTGCACGGTGACCGCCGCGTCGTCCGCGCCGGACGCGCGACCCAGGACGTGGCGGTCCAGGAAGCGGAAGACCTCGTCGAGGAAGTACTCGCTGCGGCCGACGCCAGCCTCGTGGCCACGGACGTGGGTGAACTGGCCGAACCAGGCCTGCGTCGGCCCGGTCAGGGACGAGTACACGTCCATGTGCCGCGGCTTGGTGTTGGCGTCGTGGAAGCCGTGCAGCCAGAAGGTCGGGACGTCCGAGCCGACGGCGTCGAGGTAGGGCTCCTTGTCGGCCCAGAACGCGTCCTCTCGATCCCAGACGGTGTTCATCATCACGATGCCGTCGGTGCGGCAGGTCGGGTAGTTCGCCGCCGTCGTCACCGGCGACAGCGTCGCCCGCCAGTAGTTCGGCTCGCCGAGGGTGGAGGTGTTGTGGGCCGGGAACAGGTCGTCGGCGGTGTAGACGCTGGTCGTGGCGTACCGACCGGTCGCGTAGTGGACCCCGTTGTCCCACAGCGCGGTGTAAGCCGACAGGCCGGGCGCCTGGATGACCGTGGCGGCCAGCCCCTCGACGTCCTCGCGACCCAGGGCCAGCACGTGCTGGGCGGCGTCGTAGGACTTGCCCCACAGGGCGACGTCGCCGGCCCAGTCCAGCCCGGCGATGTGCTCGACCGCGGTCTCGACGTCGGCGGCCTCGTTGGGCATGTAGTACTGGAAGCACCCCTCCGACCCGCCGAAGCCGCGGATGTCGAACTGCACGTACGCCCAGCGGTCCTCCCGGAAGGACTGGTGGGCGAACAGCTCGGGGAAGCGGATCTCCGGCCCGGACAGGTTCAACCCCGTCGCCCCGCCGTTGGGCGAGGTGTAGGGCGTGGGCACGAGGATGACCGGGTGCTCCTCACCCGTGACGTGGTCCGAGGGCAGGAACACCCCTGCGTGCAGCTGCAGCCCGTCGTGGCTCTCGAACCACTCGTGGGAGAAGGAGTAGCCGGCCGGGACGGTGTCGGCCCCGGCGCCGGACGGCGCGAGGGCCAGCACGGCCGCGGTCAGGGCGAGCACGACGAGGAGGAGGGCGGAGCGCATGCCCGTGCAGTTCGACACCGACCGCGCGAGTCCTGCCGGCTGCCGGCAACACCCCGTTCGAGCGGTCGTCCGCCGACGTCGACACCGCCAGGACGACGTGACCCGTTCGCACGATCCGGAAGGATTTCGGGCCGCGAGCGTCGAACACAGGGGCATCCCGCTTCCACGATGGAGTAGATCCTTGCGACGTGTGTTCCTCTCGGTCCTGACCGGTGCCCTGCTGATGGCGATGGGGGGCACGGCGATGGCGCATCCCGGCGTCTCGTTGGACCCGACGCTGCCCGCTGACGTCACCTACTCCGCGACCGACAACGTCGAGTACCTCGGGCGGTTCCCCGAGCACGCCGGGACGGCCGGTGGCATGCGGCTCGGTGACGTCTACTACGTCACCGACCCCCGTGGCGTGTTCACCTACGACGTGGCCGGCGACAAGGCCGAGGCCCCCGAGCTGCTCGGGTACGTCCCGCTCTACCAGACCGGTACCGGGGCGGCACTGGCCCAGGAGGACCCCAACACCAACGGCGAGATCCTCGTCGTCGACGGCGCCACCACGCCGTACGGCAACGCCCAGCTGAGCGTCATCGACGTGTCGGATCCGACCGACCTGTCGGTCCTGTCCACCCTGCCGGTCACCGACCACACCTGGACCTGCGTGACCGAGGGCACCAACGGCTGCGCGTACGCCTACGGCCGGACCGGGCACATCATCGACCTCCGTGACCCGGCGAACCCGGTCAAGCTGCCCCACACCTGGCGGACCGTCGTGGGCTACGGCACTGCGACCAACAGTCCCTACGCCCACGACCTGACCGAGATCCGTCCCGGCCTGGTCATGTCCGCGGGCTCCAGCAACATCCTGATGGACACGACCGACCCCGCGGTTCCCGTGGAGCTGAACCGCATCTCCGGCACCCACGCGTTCCGTGGCCTCGGCTACCACAGCGTCGAGTGGGCGCTGGAGGACGGCAACGGGCTCAGCGACCTGTTCGTCGCCGGGACCGAGATCTCCCCCGACCTCGGCGGGGTGGGTGTCCTCAGCGGTGCCTCGGCCGGCACCGACTGCCAGGGCGAGGAATCCGTCATCGAGACCTTCGACGCCAGCGCCGTCGTCGACGCCATCGAGCGCTACGACGCCGGTGAGGCCACGGCAGCCCAGGTGCGCGCTGCCCAGTTCGTCCTCGTCGACACCTTCGACGTGTCCGGTCGCGGGATCTACCTGGACGGCAACGCACCCGGCAACGTCCTGTACTGCGCGCACTGGATGGAGTTCAGCCCGAACAGCGACAGCGCCGGCGGGCAGATCGCCGTGTCCTACTACGACCGCGGCACTCGGTTCCTGTCGGTCGACGCCGACGGGACGATGAGCGAGGACGGCTGGATCGTCCCGCTGCAGGGCTACTCGGGCTCCGTCCAGTGGGTCACCGACGACATCCTCTACATCCACGACTACACCCGCGGGCTGGAGGTCGTTCGCCTCGACGGCGAGGCCACCGGCACCTACCGCAGCGCCACCTCCGCGCAGCTGCTGACCAGCAGCTTCACGCCGGCGTCGCCGCTGCACACCGACGGGGTCGCCCCCGCCGCGATGTTGCTGCTCGGGTTCGGTCTGATGGTCGCCGAGACCTCGCGCCGCCGCACCGTTCGCGACTGATCCGATCACCACGGGGGGACGGCCGGTCCGGTGATGGACCGGCCGTCACCATTCCCACCGAAAGCCCACGGTGGCGTGCTGCAGGGGGCTGACGACCCGGTGCACGTCGTGCGACCGGCCCAACGAGACCGCTTCCTCCACCACCACCCGGGCGTCCGGGCCGTACCCGTCCCAGTGGCACCAGCTCACGCGCGACGGCAGCCGTGCCGGGTGGAACTCCACGATGATCAGGACCTGGTCGATCCTGCGCCTGCTCGCCCGGCGGAACCGCGGCGGCGGCGGCGTCTCGAACGCGAAGCGAGTCCGGTACCGCAGCGTGGCGGTGTCGCCCTTCGACAGCGGCGTGGGGAAGCTGATCCGCACGCCGTGCAACCCGTCGTCCACGGGATGCACGGGCCCCGCCTGCCCGCCGTGGAGGGCGTCGACCACCACCTCCCTGCGGTCGAAGCGGTACAGGTAGGCCTCGAGCGACTCGGCGGTGGCCTGGATCGTCTGCACCGTCTCGTGGACGCTCGGGATGCCGTCCGGTCCGATGCGGTGCCATTCCTGCAGGTGCAGGGTCCGATGACCGTCGTCGTCCCCGGCATCCCCGACGCCACCTCCAGCTGCTGCGTCGGGTGCGGCTGGACGATTGGGGTTCCCGTCGGCGGCCTGCGGGCCGAGCCATCCCTGGAACAGCGCGGCCTCCTGGTCGGGGTCCAGCTCGAACGCCTCGATGAACCACCGCAGCGTCTCCGCGCTCAGGGACGAGCCGTTCAGGGCCCGGTTGACCCGGTCCTTCAGCTGCCGCGGCAGGTCCGGGGTGTCGGCGCGCTCGCCACGGTCGGCGAGGTAGCCGGCCAGCACCGCCGCCACCGCACGCTGGTTGATCCCGTCGGCCGGCCCGACGATGGCGTGGCGCAGCCACAGCCGGCGCGGTCCCGGCTGCAGCAGGACCTGCCGCAGCACTGCTGCGGCTGCCAGCGAATCAGTCACCCCTGATCTCCCTGTCGTTGGTTGGGGTTGATACTAGACAGGGGGTACCCGGAGGCCAAGGTGCGACGTCGGTGCGACGACCTCGTGATGACCTGTCGCCGCACGCAGCCACCCAGAGGGGGTGCTCCGCCGCTGCGGAGGGGGTCGACCGATCAGGGTGGGGACCGGTCGACCCCGGCTCGTGCCACCTGCGCCTCCGGACGGATAGCGTGCAGTCGGTGAGCAGCCACGAGGACCACGACCACGACCCCCACGCGGACTGGCCCCCGGAGGGCCTGACGCGACGGCCCGGCCTGCGGGCGGTGCTGCTGCTCGTGATCGGGGCGGTCTTCGGGGCGGTGGCAACGCTGACGTGGACCGTTGCCCCGTCGGGCCGAACCGTGACCGCGGTTGTCGCCGCCGTCGACCCGACCGGCAGCGCCATCGCCGTCTCCGAGCCCGTGGACCTGGCCGACACGGGGCTGGGCCTGGTGGGCGTCCTGTGGCGGGACGGTGAGGGGGAGTGGCAACGATCCCTGTCGGAGGAGGGCTACCCCACGTGCGTCGGGCCGGACGACGTCGACACGATGGTCCGGCTCGGGCTGGTCACCGAACCCGGCGGCCCGGACCGGCCGGCGGTCGAGGTCGTGGCCTGGCTGGAGTGCCTCGACCCCTGATCACCGACAGCGACAGTGATCGGCGGGACGGCGATTGGCCGCTAGGCTTCGTGGGAGGTGGCGCGACCGGCTGTCACCTGCGTCAACGGTTGAGGAAGAGGCATACAGCGTGGCGACCAAGCAGGTCTACGAGGTCGAGGTCGATCGGCAGAAGGCGGCACAGGCGGCGGGGAACTACGACCTGTCGGACCTGCCCGGCGGACTCGGCCAGCCGACCGCGGGGGCGCGCATCGGCAAGCAGCCGAAGCAGGACTCGATCATCGAGGGCAAGCTCAAGACCCTCGACGCCATCACCAAGCTGACCCCCGGGACGGCGCTGGCCATCTTCGGTCGCCCCGAGTCCCGCTGGGCCATGGCCTACTGGCGTCGCATGGGCGGCGAGGTGACGATGGAGGAGCTGCTCAGCTACGCCCGTCAGCTCATCGGCATGACCCCCGAGGGCGACCTCGTCGTCTGCCTCTGCGGCCACGCCGGCCAAGGGGACTGCATTCCCCTGTGGGCCCCCCGCGAGGAGCTGGGCCTGACCGTGCAGCCCAACGACCTGGTGCTGCGGTTCGAGGGCGTCGTGCCCTCCAACGTCTAGGTCCTTCCTCGGCGGATGGTCACGGCCGCAGGGCCGCGACCTCCTCCTCCATCTCCAGCACGAACGCCTCCTGGGCGGCGAGCCGCTCGGGGATCGCATCGCGTTCGGCGAGCACGACCGCCCGGCGCTTGCCGATGGCCTCCAGCGTCGGCTTGTCGGTGGAGTCGATCAGCCGGCGGAACTTGCGGGGCACCACGTTCGAGGCGTCGTGGATCTCACGCGCGAACCGCCCCAGCCTGGCCAGCTCCTCGCCGAGGTACTCCTGGTACCGCCGCAGGTGGTCCAGCTCCTCGTGGGCCCGCAGCAGCGTGAAGTACGCTGCGTCGTAGTCGGACTTCTGGCTCATCGACGACCGCCGGTCAGCCGGCCAGCTCGGCGAACAGCAGCGCGACGGAACGGCAGGCGGCCTTCCAGTCGCCGAGGTGCAGCGACTCGTCGATGCCGTGGGCCCGTGAGTCGGGGTCCTCGACGCCGAGCAGCAGCATGGTGGCGTCCGGGTTGGCCGTCTGCAGCGGCCCAAGCAGGGGGATGGATCCGCCGCTGCCCATGAGCACGGGGGCGGCTCCGTAGCCCTTCTCCAGGGCGGCCAGCATGGCGCGGACGGGTGCCCGGTCAAGCTCGGTCTCGAAGGGGTCGCCGGCGGCACCCGGCGTGGCGGTGACCTCCAGGCCCATGGGGGACTGGGCGTTGAGGTGGTCGACGAGGGCCTGCCGGGCGACCTTGGCGTCCTGACCGGGGCCCAGGCGCAGGCCCAGCTTGGCGCGGGCGCTCGGCTGGATGGCGTTGCTGGCCAGCTGCACCGACGGCGCGTCGATGCCGAGCACCGTCAGGTTCGGTTCCATCCAGATCTTCTGGAGGGCCGGCAGTCCCGGGTCGCCGCCCAGGCGCACGTCGGCGCCCAGGCTGGCCTCACCGCGGAACCTGCCCTCGTCGAAGTCCAGGGCCTCCAGGCGCCGCATCTCCTCCGCCGACGGGGACCGGAGCCCCTTGCGCAGCTCGGGGTTCACGAGGGCGCCCGTCTCGTCGGTCAGGTCGGCGATGAGCTTGGCCAGCGCCGTCAGCGGGTCGGGGACCGGGCCGCCGTACATGCCGCTGTGCACCGCGTGCTCCAGCACCCGGATCTCCACACCGACGTCGACCATGCCGCGCAGCAGGTAGGTGAGGGAGGGTGTGCCGACCTTCCAGTTCACGAGGTCGGCGACCACGACGGCGTCGGCGGCAAGGAGGGCGCCGTGCTCGGCGAGGAACTCCTCGAGGTGTGGCGAGCCGATCTCCTCCTCGCCCTCGATGATGACCTTCACGTTGACCGGCGGACCGCCCAGCTGGTTCCAGGCTGCGACCGCGGTGGCATGGGCGACCACGCCGGCCTTGTCGTCGGCGCAGCCCCGCCCGTACAGACGGCCGTCGCGTTCCGTCGGCTCGAACGGGGGCGAGGTCCACGCGTCGACATCACCGGTGGGCTGGACGTCGTGGTGGGCGTACAGCAGGACCGTGGGCCTGTCGTCGCCGACGTGGACCTCCCCGAACACCGCAGGGGGCGCCCCACCACCCTCCAGCAGGCGAACGTCCTGCAGGCCGGACCGCTCCAGCAGCTCGGCGGTCGCTCGGGCGCTCTCGTGCACCGGCGCCGGGTCGAAGCCGTCGAAGGCGATGGAGGGGATGCGGCACAACGCCTCGAGGTCGGCTCGGGCGGTCTCGTGCCCGGCGTCGACGGCGGCGATGATCTCGGATGTGGTCGGAGCCATGGTCAGGCATCCTACGGCGGCGTGCACCCCACCTTCACCCACCCGATCGACGTCCGCTACCTCGAGGTCGACCAGCAGGGGGTGGTCTTCAACATGTGGTACCTGGCTTACTTCGACGACGCCCTCACGGCCTTCCTCGCCCACCGTGGCGTGCCCTACCGGGAGATGATGGAGCGGGGGTTCGACGTCCAGCTGGTCAACACCGACATCACGTGGCGTCGTGGGGTCGGCTGGGGCGACGACGTCGGTGTGGCCGTGTCGACCGCCCGGATGGGGACCACGTCGTTCGTCCTCGACTTCTCGGTCCGGGTCGAGGCGCAGGAGTGCGTCACCGGCCGCACCGTCTACGTCGTGATCGCCACCGACGGGTCGGGGAAGCGGTCGATCCCCGACTTCCTCCGCGAGGCGCTGGACCCGGTCGAGCCGCTGCTCGGCCCCGTGGGCTGACGGGGGTCGACCGGCCGGTGGTGGTTGCGCCCGATGGGGGACCGGGCATGACACGATGGACGGACGTTCCGCGACCGACGAGGACGACCCGTGGCAACCCTCACCTTCTCCCACGCCCCCATGGGCGGTGGCAAGAGCCTGGCGGCGCTCGTCCGCCATCATCACGTCACCGCACGTGGGCTCAAGGGCATGCTCATCGTCATGCAGCCCCGGCAGGAGGGGGTCGTTGCGTCCCGTGTCGGGGTGTCCGCCCCGGCCAACGTCATCACGACCACGTCCGATGTCTTCGCCATGGTCGCCGAGGGGCTTCGTGAGGAGAACGTGCACCACGTCGTCGCCGACGAGGCGCACTTCTACGCACCGCAACAGATCGACCAGCTCGCCCGCGTGGCCGACCAGCTCGACATCCCCGTCGAGGCCTACGGCCTGCTCACGGACTTCCGGACCAAGCTGTTCCCGGCGTCTGCCCGCCTGATCGAGCTCGCCGACCGCCACGTCGCCCTGCCGACCCAGCCGCTGTGCGCGTGCGGGAACATCGCGACCCACAACGCCCGGCTGGTCGACGGCGTCATGGTGACCGACGGCGACCAGGTCCTGGTCGGCGACGTCACGGGCGATCGGGTCCGCTACGAGCCGGTGTGCCGCGGCTGCCACGCGGTCGTCAACGACCCGGCACGGATCACCCTGCCCTAGGCCACACCACGGGTCACATGGACACCACCGAGGGTGGTGTCCTCGTGTTGTCAAGGGGTCCGAAACGCCCACGAAACGGGAACTTCATCCCGTTGGTCATGCATCTCCGTCAGGGTTGTCCCATCGGGCGGGGAGAAGAAGTTGACATTGACGTCAATGTCAAGAATGGTGGTGACAAGAGCCGGAACCCGCACCCCCGGGACCCGTCCAACCGCAGAACACCCACAGGGAGACCCCCACATGTTCGACGTCGTCACCGACATCCCCGCAGCCAACGAGATCGAGATCTTCGCCGGCACCGTCGCCGACCGCATGTCCATCGCGGTCGCGCCCTCCACGGGCCGCTTCGCACCTGCGATCGACGCCCCGGCCACCGTCGCCCCCGGCGACATCATCGGTCACATCACCGGCGGGAACGGCCGCGCGGACGCGGTCATCGCCCCGATCGGCGCCACCCTCAAGGAGATGCTGGCCCGCCCCGGCCAGCTGGTCGGCCTCGGCCAGGGCCTGGCCTACATGGAGCGCGTCGCACCCACGGGCCTCGAGGGCGCGTAGGCACCTGGCCACATCGCAGCCGTCACGACCCACCCGAGTCGCATGACCCACCACCAGCACGTCCCCGCCATGGTCCTCGCCGGACTGGGTGCCCACCTGCCGGAGGACGTCGTGACCAACGACGACCTCTCCCGGGTCATGGACACCTCCGACGAGTGGATCTCCTCTCGCACGGGGATCAGCCAGCGGCGGCGTGCGGCGGAGGGACAGACCTCGCTGCACCTGGCCGTCGAGGCCGGACGCGAGGCCCTGAAGCACTACGGTGAGGGCACGGCGATCGACGCGGTGGTCCTCGCCACGTCCACTCCCCACCGGCTGTGCCCTGCCACGGCCCCGGACGTGGCCAGCGCGTTGGGTCTCGGCCCCATACCCGCCTTCGACGTTGCCGCGGTCTGCAGCGGGTTCGTGTACGCGGCGGCCACCGCCCAGGGCCTCATCGCGGCCGGCACTGCCCGGACCGTGCTGGTCATCGGCAGCGATGTCTTCTCCAGCTTCCTGTACCCCACCGACCGCAACACGCGGGTCATCTTCGGGGACGGGGCCGGCGCGGCCGTCGTGCGCGCCGGTGACCACGACGAGCCGGGGGCGTTCGGCAGCTTCGACCTGGGGTCCGACGGCGAGGGGTCGGACCTGATCACCATCGGCGGCGCCGGCAGCATGCCCCCCAGCGAGGACTCGCCCGCCAGCCGGGACCACTTCCTGGCCATGGAGGGCCGTGAGGTCTACCGCCGGTCCATCCCGGGCATGGCCGATTCCTGCCGCGTCGCCCTCGACCGGCGCGGCTGGACCGTCGACGACGTCGACGTGATGATCGGCCACCAGGCAAACATCCGCATCCTCGACGCCGTGGCCCGCAACCTCGAGCTCGAGCGCGAGAAGTGCTACGTCAACATCGACCGGGTGGGCAACACCGCGGGGGCCTCGATCCCCATCGCCATGGCCCACGCCCACGCCGACGGCGCCGTGCGTGCCGGCGACCGCGTGCTCCTGACGGCCTTCGGAGCCGGGCTGACGTGGGGATCCACCACGCTGACCTGGCCCGAGCTGCCCACCATCTGAGGCAGCCCACAGACCTGGCCCTCCGACATCGGAGGGTTCTGCATCCGATGCCGACCGGCATCGGTGGTGTGTGCCATCGTCGGCCGCACCGATCCCACAACCACCAACACACGAAGGAACCCGCAATGTCTGTCTACACCAAGATCGTCGCCCTGCTCGACGACAAGTTCGGCATCGCCGCCGACGAGGTCACCGAGACCACCACCTTCGAGGAGCTCGACCTGGACTCCCTCGACCTCGTCGAGTTCTCCATGGCCGCCGAGGACGAGCTGGGCGTCAAGATCGAGGACGAGGAGGCCGCCGAGCTCAAGACCGTCGGCGACGCCGTCAAGCTGCTGGAGTCCAAGGGCGCGTCGGTCTAGCACCGGCCGTCCCGGCCGGACGCCGTCCCGGCCGAACACCCTTCAACGACTCCCGAGGAGCACATACGCCATGAGCACACCCGTTGCGATCACCGGCATCGGCCTGGTCACCCCCGGCGGAATCGGCGCGGCCGCCTCCTGGGAGGCCGTCCTGCGTGGCGAGAGCACCGCCACGCCGGACCCCGTCCTGGAGGGGATGGACGTCGACTTCTCCTGCCGGATCCCCGACTTCGACGCCAACGCCCTGCTGGGCCGACGTGCTCGAAAGCTCGACCGGTTCGTGCAGCTCGCCCTGGTGGCGGCACGAGAGGCCATCGGCGACGCCGACCTTGACCACGAGACCTGGGACGGCCCCCGCGTGGGTGTCGTGCTCGGCTGTGGCATGGGCGGTGCGCCGACGTGGGAGGAGCAGCACAGCGTCCTGATGGAGCGGGGCCCCAACCGGGTCTCCCCGCACCTGATCCCACGGATGATCCCCAACATGGCGGCTGGACACATCGCCATGGACTTCGGGGCCCACGGTCCCAACCTGGCGACCGCCACGGCCTGCGCGTCAGGGGCCACGGCGATCGGCTACGCCCTGGACCTGCTGCGGGTCGGCCGCTGCGACATCGTCATCGCCGGCGGGACCGAGGCCGGCATCACCCCCCTGTCGATCGCCGGCTTCAACAACATGACCGCGCTGTCGACGAGGCGGGAGGACCCCACCGCCGCGTCGCGTCCGTTCGACGTCGGACGTGACGGCTTCGTCGCGGCCGAGGCCGCCGGCGTGCTCGTGCTCGAACGGGTGGCCGATGCCGATGCCCGTGGGGTGCGGACCTACGCCAAGCTGGCCGGCTACGGCGCCAGCGCCGACGGGCACCACGTGACCGCACCGGACCCGCAGGGTGCCGGGGGCGAGATGGCCGTCCGTGCCGCCCTGGCCGACGCCGGCCTCGAGCCCGGCGACATCGACCACGTGAACGCCCACGGGACCTCGACGCCCCTCAACGACGTGTCGGAGGCCCGCATGATCAGCCGTGTGCTCGGCGATCGTCCGGCCGTCACCTCGACCAAGGGCGTCACCGGCCATGCGCTCGGCGGCGCCGGCGCGATCGAAGCCGCCTTCAGCGCGCTGACCCTGCACCACCAGGTGATCCCGCCGACGGCCAACCTCGACAGCCAGGACCCCGAGATCGAGATCGACGTGGTGTCCAAGGCCCCGCGCGAGACGAAGGTCGAGGCCGTCATCTCCGACTCCTTCGGCTTCGGCGGCCAGAACGCCGTCCTGGCGTTCACCGCCTGACCGCCCCCGGCTCCGCCGACACCCCCACCAGCCAGCAGAGGAACGCATGACCGAGACCGCCGCGCCCGTCCAGCGGCCCGACGCCCGGGCCCGCATCGACACGCTCGCCGACGACGGCTCCTTCGTGGAGTTCGGATCGCAGGCACGCCATCACGTCACCGCCTTCGGCCTGGCCGACAAGCGCCCCGACGGCGACGGCGTCGTGACCGGAACCGTGACCGTCGACGGCCGTCCCGTGGCCCTGTTCGCCCAGGACCCGACCGCCCTCGGCGGGTCCCTCGGGGAGGTGCACGCCCAGAAGATCGCGATGGTCCAGGACAAGGCCAGCCGGGGTCGCATCCCCGTCGTCGGGCTGCTCGACAGCGGTGGGGCCAGGATCCAGGAAGGGGTTGCGGCCCTCGACGGCTACGCCCACATCTTCCACCGCAACGTCCGCTCCTCCGGCCGGGTGCCGCAGATCTCCGTGGTGCTCGGTCCGTGTGCCGGTGGCGCGGTGTACTCACCGGCGCTGACCGACATCGTCATCATGGCGCGGGACCGCGCCCACATGTTCGTCACCGGCCCCAAGGTCGTGAAGGCGGTCACGTTCGAGGACGTCTCGCTGGCCGACCTCGGCGGCGCCGACGTGCACTCCACCACCAGCGGTGTGGCGCACCTCGTGGCCGACGACGCCGAGGGGGCGCTCGAGCTGACCCGCCGGGTCCTGTCCTACCTGCCCTCCTCCGCCTGGGAGGAGCCGCCGCTCGCCGCGCCGGTCCCACCCGAGCCGATGCCGGAGATCCCGACGGACCACCGCCAGCCCTACGACGTGCGCGACGTGATCCGCGGCATCGTCGACGGCGGGTCGATGCTGGAGCTCTCCGAGGCCTTCGCCCGCAACATCGTCACCTCGTTCGCCCGCATGGACGGCCGCCCCGTCGGGGTCGTCGCGAACCAGCCGTCGGTACTGGCCGGCTGCCTCGACATCGCCGCCAGCGAGAAGGCCGCCCGCTTCGTGCGGCTGTGCGACGCCTTCGGCCTGCCCCTCGTGGTCCTCGTCGACGTGCCCGGGTTCCTGCCGGGCACGGGCCAGGAGTCCGCGGGGATCATCCGCAAGGGCGCCAAGCTGCTCTACGCCTTCTCCGAGGCGACGGTGCCCCGCGCGACCGTGATCCTGCGCAAGGCCTACGGCGGCGCCTACATCGTCATGAACTCCCGCAACATCGGTGCCGATGCGGTCTACTCGTGGCCGGGCGCAGAGGTTGCGGTCATGGGGGCCGAGGGTGCGGTGGACGTGCTGTACCGCCGTCCGATCGCCGAGGACCCTTCCAGCCGTCCGGAGTACCTGGCCAAGTACAGGGCCGAGGCACTGCGTCCCGACCTGCCCAACGAGATCCTGAGCGTCGACGAGACCATCGAGCCCGGCGACACCCGGCGGGTGCTGCTGGGGACGCTCAACGCGGTGCGTGGGTCCCTGGAGCCCGGCTACCGACACGACAACCTGCCGCAGTAGACCCGTCCCCGTCACGGGGCCGACCGGAGGAACCGCCCGATGACCAGCCAGACCACCGACCTGCCGCAGCTCCTGGCCGGCAAGCGCCTGCTCGTGACCGGTGTGCTGACCGAGGCGTCGATCGCCTTCGCCACGGCACGCATGGCCCAGCAGCTGGGCGCGGAGATCGTCCTGACCGGGTTCGGCAAGGGCATCCGCCTGACGACCCGTGTCGCCGAACGCCTGCCGTCCACCCCCGACGTGCTGGAGATGGACGTCACCGACACCGAGCAGATGGGTGCCGTCGTGGCCGAGCTAGGTGACCGCTGGGGTGCCGTCGACGGGGTCGTGCACGCCATCGGCTTCGCCCCGGCGAGCGCGATCGGCGGCAACTTCCTGGAGACCCCGTGGGAGGACGTCGCGACCGCGGTGCAGGTGTCCACCTACAGCTTCGCCTCGCTGGCACGGGTCATGGCCCCGCTGCTGAAGGCGGGCGGGGGCGGCTCGTACGTCGGCCTGGACTTCGACGCCACCGTCGCCTGGCCCAGCTACGACTGGATGGGGGTCGCCAAGGCCGGGCTGGAGAGCGCCTGCCGGTACACCGCCCGTGAGCTCGGCCCGCAGGGAACCCGGGTGAACCTCGTGGCCGCCGGCCCGCTGAAGACCATGGCCGCCCGGCAGATCGAGGGCTTCAAGTCCTTCGAGGACACGTGGGGCGAACGGGCGCCGCTGGGCTGGGACATCACCGACACCGAACCGGTGGCCCGCGTGGTCTGCAGCCTGCTCGGTGACTGGATGCCCGGTGTCACCGGTGAGATCGTCCACTGCGACGGGGGTGTGCACGCCATCGGCGCGTGACGCACGAGGACCGGATCGTCGGTCCTGCGATGATGGGGACATGACCACGCTCGGAATCGTCCTCGGTGGAGGCGGCGCCCGCGGGCTGGCCCATGTCGGGGTCCTCCGCGCGCTCGCCGACGTCGACGTGCATCCCGACGTCGTGGTGGGGGTGTCGATGGGGGCCGTCGTGGGCGCGACCTACGCCGCACGGCCCGACTGGCTGGCGGCGTTGCAGTCGCTGGACCGCAGCGCCCTGCCCGGTCACGAGAACCTCGTGGGTGCCGAGGGGATGGACCTGCTGATGGCGGTCGTCCGCAGCGCCGTCCGCATGGCACCGAAGGTCGTCAGCTTCGGCGTGAACGGCTACGAGGACTTCGGGCGGCGCACGATGGCCGAGCTGCTGGGGGGCACCCCCGCGTTCGCCGACCTTCGCATCCCGTTCGCGGCCGTCGCCACCGACCTCGCCGGCGGCCGGCGGGCGGTGCTCGACGCGGGTGACGTGACCGACGCCGTGATGGCAAGCGCTGCCCTGCCGGTGCTGACCAAGCCGCTGGAGCTCGAGCAGGGTCGCTACCTCGACGGCGGCTTCGCCGACCCGGCGCCCGTCGACGTGGCCCGTGCGATGGGTGCCGACGTCGTGGTGATGGTGCACGTCGGGTCGGCCCCGATCGGCCTGGGCGACGCGACGGTGGACGGGGCCCTCAAGGGCGTCCTGCGCGGCCTCGAGATCGGCGTCGCCGAGTTCGTCCAGTCACGCCTCGTTCAGGCCGACGTGGTCGTCGCCCCGCCGTTCGGCGCGGGGGTGTCGTGGCTGTCGTTCGACCGGGCCGACGACCTGGCCCAGCTCGGCTACGACGCCATGCGCGACCAGCTCGGCGCCGTGCTGGAGCTGCTGGACGGGTGAGCGCGATGTTCCCCGACCCGAGGCTCGCGCCGGCGGATGCGCCGCTGGCCATCGGTGAGGACTACCGTCCATCGACCCTGGTGGAGGCCTACCGCAACGGCATCTTCCCGTGGCCGGACGGCAGCGGTGAGGTCTTCTGGTGGTCGCCGGACCCCCGCGCGGTGTTCGTCGTCGGGTCGGTCAAGCGATCCCGGTCGTTGCGTCAGGTGATCCGCAGGGGCGACCTCCACGTCACCTTCGACACGGCCTTCCCGGCGGTGATGGCCGCCTGCGCCCAACGGGCGGAGGAGGGGACGTGGATCACCCGGCGCATGCGCGCGGCCTACGAGGCGCTGCACCGCATGGGCCACGCCCACTCCGTGGAGGTGTGGAGGGACGGCACCCTGGTGGGTGGCCTGTACGGCATCACCATCGGTGGGGTCTTCACCGGCGAGTCAATGTTCCATCGGGTCAGCAACGCCTCGAAGGTGGCGCTCGTCGCCCTGGACGACCACCTGCTCGAGCGGGGCTTCGCCCTCATCGACGCCCAGCTGCACACCGACCACCTCGAGTCGATGGGGGCCCGCATGGTGGGCCGGTCGTCCTTCCTCGACGTGCTGCACGCCGTCCGGGACGCGCCGATCACGTTCCTGTGACCCCGCGGCGCTCAGCGCTTCAGCGGCATTCCCGGGTCGGCGTCGACGCCGACGACCCACTCGATGTCGTCGTTGAGGTAGGACGCGCGGTCATCGCCCGGCCGCTTCGGGCGGGCCAGAGCGGTGTCGGCGTTGACCACGACAACCGACACCCGGCCGGCCTCGCCGATGCCGTCCAGCGTCACCGTTGCCTGCCCGTCGAACAGCGTCCCGTCGATGGCCTGGACCACGCGACCGGCACCCGACGCGACGAGGGCCACCCCGCCGGCCACGTGCCTGGGCCCGCGGACGGTGATCGTGACCGAGTCACCGACACCCTCGAGGTCGACGACGTGGGCCGCGGCGTGGTCGACGACGACCGTCACCACGTCACCGCTCGTGAGCGTGCCGGCGCGGGACACGGTGGGGTAGGCGAGGGGCTCGCCCGGGAACCCGGCGACCTCCCATGCGGCCGTGGCGGCGACGAACGCCACCATCTCCTCGTCGAGGGAGGTCCCTCGGTCGGCCAGGACGGTCGCGTACCCGCCGAGCAGGTGGGAGTCGGTGTCGGCAGCCGCCTGCCACACCTGGCGGATCATGTCGTCGCCGTAGCGCTCGGCCAGCCACAGGTTCCAGACGTAGGCGCCGTAGGCACGGTCGAAGCCACCTCCGCCCTGGGAGAAGTCCGACAACGACAGCTCCGGCAGGGCGGCGAAGTCCTGCAGGTAGGCGGTGCGGGCATCGGCGTCGGGGTAGACGGCCTGCTCCATCCACACGGCGGTGGCCTCGTAGGCCCAGGGTTCCCCGTCCCAGGCCATCCGCATGTGGATCAGGTGGGCGAACTCGTGGGCCGCGGTCGACCGCAGCGCATCCGACGGGTTGGGCGCGTAGCCGACGTAGTCGTTCTCCAGGACGAGGAAGCCGTGGACCGAGCGGCACAGGACGCACGGGTTCTCCTCGTCCGCCGCGACGTAGCCGTAGGGCCCGTCGTCGAGGTCGACCAGGTAGACGTCCACCAGGTCCCGCCCGGTGCGATCGGTCCCCCCGAGCCCCTGGTCGGGGAGGGGTTCGGGCCAACCGAGCCGCTCGATCTCGGCGTCCCACACCTCCTCCATGACCGTCGCGGCCTCCTTGACGAAGGCGATGCGGGCCGCGTCGGGTCCGGTGTCCGTGAAGTGGATGCGGAAGTGCGGGGTGTCGACGTGGTATCGCTGTCCCTCGGGTGCCTGGAACTCGTCGGACGCCCCCTCGGTGGTGGGCCGGAACCGGACGTGGTCGTCGAGGACGTGCCGGCTCGCTTCGGCATGGGTGGTGGGGACGGCCGTCGACACGCTGGTTCCGACCATCGTCCAGACGACGGCGATCAGCGTCAGGACGACCAGGTTCCGCACGACCCCAACGATAGGCCGGTGGCCCGTCGGGGGCCGGGCTCCGCCACGACCGTCAGGCGGTCGTCATCGTCCGGACCGGCCCACCGCGCGCCCGGGCTCAGGCGATGGCCGGTTCGGCCTCGGCGGGCGCCACCCGCCGGCGGCCGAAGGACCACGCCTCGGGGTCGAAGGTCGCAACCCGTCGCTGGTAGTGCCCGACGCGTCCCGGGTAGAGCGTGTCGTTGACGCCGTCGTCGTTGAGGTACCAGCTGCCGCAGCCCGACGCCCACACCAGGTCCGCGTGTCGTTCGGCCATCTCCTCGGCGTAGGCGTCGGCGGCCTCGCGGGTCGGCTCCAGCCAGTCGGCCCGGCCTGCCCGCAGGTGCTCGAGCGCCTGGACGATGTAGTCGGCCTGCGCCTCGGCCATCAGGACGACGGAGTTGTGCCCGGTGCCGCTGTTGGGCCCGAGGAGGAAGAAGGTGTTGGGGAAACCCGGGGCGGCCAGGGAGTTGTACGCCGCGCCGTGATCGGACCAGGCGTCGTGGAGGTCCTGCCCGTCACGGCCGATGACCTCCATCGGCGCCCAGAAGTGGTGGGCGTCGAAGCCGGTGCCCCAGATGATCACGTCGAGCTCGACCTCGGTGCCGTCGGCCAGCCGGACGCCCGACGGGGTGATCCGTTCGATGCCCTCCGTCGCGACCGTGACGTGATCCCGGGCGAGGGCCGGGTAGTAGGTGTTGGACAGCAGCAGGCGCTTGCAGCCCGGCTCGATGGTCGGGGTCAGCTTCTCCCGGAGCTCTGGGTCCCCCACCGCCCGGTGGATGTTCCAGGTGCCGGCCTTCCGCAGGCGTGCGGCTACACGCGGGTCCCGCTCGAGCATCCGCCAGACGCCGTGCTCGAGGATCAGGTTGGTGACCTCGCGCAGGAGGCGGTGGGCACCGGGAACACTGCGGAGCAGCAGTCGTTCGAGGCCGGAGAACTCTCGGTCGAGCTTGGGCAGCACCCACCCGGGTGTGCGCTGGAAGACCGTCATCTCCTCGACCTCGTCGACGATGCTCGGGACGATCTGCACCGCCGACGCACCGGTCCCGATGATGCCGACCCTGGCCCCGGCGAGCTGGACGTCGTCGCGCCAGTGGGCCGAGTGGAACGCGGGCCCGGCGAAGTCGTCGCGGCCGGGGATGTCGGGGATCACCGCCTTGGTGAGCGGGCCCACGCCGTTGACGACGACGTCGGCCTCGATCGTCTCGCCGTCGGCGGTCGTCAGGGTCCAGCAGGCGGTGGCCTCGTCCCACTCCTGGCGGACGATCTCGGTACCGAACCGGATGTGGCGACGCAGGTCGTGGTCGTCGGCGACCCGCTGCATGTAGCGGAGGATGTCGGGCTGCTCGGAGAAGAAGCGTGGCCAGTCGTTGGGTTCGTCCCGCAGGGAGTAGACCGGGGAGGGCACGTCGCAGGCACACCCGGGGTAGGTGTTGTCGCGCCAGGTGCCGCCCAGGTCGTCGGCGGCGTCGACGATCACCATCTCGTCGGCGTGTCCGTCCCGCGTCATCGCCAGGGCCATCGCGATGCCGCTGAACCCGGCACCGACGATCACCACGCGCAGGGACCGGGCTGGACGGGACGTGGGCACCTTGGCGAGGAGCAGGCTCAACATGACACGGATTGTGCACCATCGTTTGATGGCACGTGAAGGCGAGGGGTCAGGTCGCGCGTCCGGCGGCGAGCACGAGGGTGGGGGACCAGTCCCAGGGGTCGGCGTCCGTGACGGGGTCTCCGGGCCACGCGACGAGGTCGGCTCGGTGCCCCGGGAGCAGCGCACCGACCAGGTGGTCGCGGCCGACCGCGACATGGCCGCCGATGGTCGCGGCCGAAAGCGCGGTCCGCCGGTCGATGCCAAGGCCGCCGTGGTGCCGCTCGGCGGCCCGGATGCCGCCCCACGGGTCCATCGGGGTGACGGTGGAGTCGGAGGAGAAGCACATGTCGACGCCGTGGGCGGTCAGCCAGGAGAAGGGGTTGGTCACGTCGGCGCGTTCGCGGCCGAAGCGGTGCTCGTACAGGCCACCCGGTCCGTTCCAGGTGGCGTCGAACGCCGGTTGCACGCTGGCCACGACACCGAGGCGTCCCAGCGTCGCGACGTCCTCGCGGCTGACGAGCTCGAGGTGTTCGATGCGGTGCCGCGCCCGCCGGACTGCGTCGACCCCGCAGGCCTCGGCGGCCCGCGACAGGGCCCGCACGGCCTGGCCGGTGGCGTCGTCGCCGATGGCGTGCACGCCAGCACCCAGGCCGGCCCTGGTCGCCCGGACGAAGAAGTCGGTCACGGCGTCGTCGTCGTGGAACAGCGCGCCGTTGGTCCGGACCCCGTCGTTGGTCAGGTAGGGGGCGCTGGCGGCGGCGGTGCACGAGCCGATCGAGCCGTCGAGGAACAGGTCACCGCCGGGTCGCAGGGGGCCCCCGGGTTGCCACGCCATGTCGGCCCAGTAGGCGTGTACCTCCAGCGGCCAGTCGCCGTCGGCCCAGGCCAGGGCGTCCTCGATGTCGGACAGCTCGGGGATGCCCATCTCGTGGAGGGAGGTGATGCCGAGCGCCAGCGCCGCCCGGCAGGTCTCCCGGCGTGCTCGGCCGATCGCCTCGGGGCCCAGGAGCCCCACGAGCGCGGTCTGGGCGACAGCGACGGCATCCTCCAGCAGCCAGCCCGTCGGGAGGCCGTCGACGTCGCGGGTGACGTGCTGGTCGACGTGGCGCAGGTCGAGGCTGCCGAGCAGTCCACGGTCGACCACGCAGGAGTGCCCGTCCACGCGGAACAGCACCGTCGGCCGACCCCCAGCCGCCTCGAACAGCTCATCGGCGGTCGGCGGGCGTTGTTCGGGCCACGCCTGGTCGTCCCAGCCGGTGCCGTGGACGACCGCCGGATCGGTCCGCTCGACGTGGGCGCGGACGCGGGCGAGGGCCTCGCTGACCGATCCGGCGCCGGCGAGCGTGACGCCGACCCGTTCGAGCCCGGTCGCGGTGGCGTGGACGTGTGCGTCGACGAACCCGGGGGCGAACCACACCTCACCGAGGTCCTCGACCCTGTCGTGGGCGGGGGCGGCGGCCGGGTCGGGACCGGTCCAGGCGATGTGGTCGCCGTCGACCAGGACGGCGCGATGGCTCGGGTCGACCCCGCCGACGTCGGCAAGGCCCCGGCCGACCCAGAGGACGCGTTCGGGCATCCCCGCGGCGGTCACCCCTGCGGGGCTCACTCCTGCATCAGGCTGCGACGCGGCGGGCCAGGCCCGTCCCGAGCGGTTCGAAGGTGATGTCGGGGTGGTCGCGCTCGGCCTTGTCCAGGGCCACGGAGGACGCGAAGAGGGCCATGTGGTTGCCCTGGGAGTCCTCCACGACCATCGTCTTGAACTGCCCCCGCAGCGCATCGACGGCGCTGGAGTCGATGCGTCGCGCCACCTCCCACTGGAGAGGCTGCATGCGGACGGGGCACCCGAACTCGTGCTCGAAGCGATGCTCGGCGACCTCGAACTGCAGCTGCCCGACGCCGGCGAGGATTGGTTCCTGGTCACCGAACTCGGGACGGCGCAGCACGTGGATGACCCCCTCCTCGTCCAGCTGCACCAGCCCCTTGCGGAACTGCTTGTAGCGCTTGGTGTCGGTGGTCCGCACCGACACGAACTTCTCCGGGGCGAAGGTCGGGATGGGCGGGAACGTCACGGCGTCGTCGGTGTACAGCGTGTCGCCCGGCACGAGGTCGGCGGCGTTGACCAGACCCACGATGTCGCCGGCGACGGCCAGGTCCACGGTGTTGCGGTCCGCCGCGAACAGCTGGTGGGCGTACTTCAGCTGGTAGGTCCGGCCGGTCCTCGCAAGGGTGGCGCTCATGCCCCGCTCGAAGGTGCCCGAGTTGACGCGCAGGAAGGCCATGCGGTCACGATGGCGGGGGTTCATGTTGGCCTGGACCTTGAACACCTGGCCGGCGAAGGGTGCGGCGACCGGACGGGCACCGACGTCGGCGGGCTGGTCGACGGGCGAGGCAGACGGTGCGGGGGCGAGCTCGGCGAACCCCTCCAGCAGCAGGCGCACCCCGAAGTTCTGCAGGGCCGAGCCGAAGAACACCGGGGTCTGCGTGCCACCCAGGAAGGCGTCCTGGTCCAGCTCGCGCTCCTCCATGTCCAGCAGCTCCAGCTCCTCCTTGGCCGCGTCCCAGCGGTCGGGCGGGCACCCCTTCGGGTCGGCGGTCGCCCAGGGTTCGACGACCTCCTGGCCCTTGCGGGCGCCGTGGGCGGTGCGGTCGTAGCGCACGAGCTCGTCGGTGCGACGGTCGACGATCCCGGCGAAGTCCGACCCGTCGGCCACCGGCCAGGTGATCGGGACCGGCTGCAGGCCGATCTGCTCGGTGATCTCGTCGAGCAGCCCGAGCGGCGGCAGGCCGGGTCGGTCGCACTTGTTGACGAACGTCACGATCGGCAGGCCGCGGTCACGGCAGACCTGGAACAGCTTGAGCGTCTGCGGCTCGAGGCCCTTGGCGATGTCGAGCACCATCACCGCGGCGTCGGCGGCGCAGAGCGTTCGGTAGGTGTCCTCGGAGAAGTCGGCGTGTCCGGGGGTGTCCAGCAGGTTGAAGCGCCAGTCCCGGTAGGCGAAGTGCAGGACCGTGGAGGACACCGAGATGCCGCGCTCCTGCTCCAGCTTCATCCAGTCGCTTCGTGCGGCACGGGCGACCCGACGGGACTTGACGGCCCCCGCTTCGCCCACGGCCCCCGCGTACAGCAGGAACTTCTCCGTCAGCGTCGTCTTTCCCGCGTCGGGGTGGGAGATGATCGCGAACGTGCGCCGCCGGCCGACCGCGTCGGTGAACGCGGCGGTGCCGATGCTGGCGCTGGGGGCGGGGGTGGAGGACATGGACCCGCAAGGGTGCCACCGGCGACGGATCGGCGCAGGCCCGCCGTGGGTCGGGGCTGGTTGCCGTCCATCCCGAGAATGGTCGTGGGCGACGATTGTGGCGAGGGGTGCACGGGTGCACCGGATCCGACGATCGTGGCCGGACGCCATTCGCGGACGATTGGTCGTGGGCGACGATTGTGGCGAGGGGTGCACGGGTGCACCGGATCCGACGATCGTGGCCGGACGCCAATCGTGCAGACACCGGCGCACGGCCTTGGGAGGACCCCCGTCGTGGGTGGGTCAGGCGGCGATGGGGGAAGGGGAGGGGTCAGCGGCGTCGCGGCGGGCGGCGCGGACGAGGACGACCAGGCCGAGCGCCGGCAGGGCCGCAGCCAGGCCGAGGGCCGTGTGCAGCGCGACCAGGCCACTGAGCCCACCCAGGAGCGCCGTGCCGATCGCCCCACCGACGAACTGGACCATGTTGACCATGCCGAGCGCGACGCCGAGGAACGAGTCGTCGGCCGCCAGCGTGACCCGGTCGTTGAGGGCGACGCTGCCGCCGCTGAAGCCGATGGACGCCCCGGCCACGCCCAGCACGAGCAGCCACGGCGACCCGCCACCGAAACCGGCCAGCAGCAGGCAGGCGACCGACCCGGCCGCGACGCCGGATGCGATGCGGAAGTGGCCGCCCCGGGCCAGGAGGCGCCCGACGACACGGGACCCGACGGCCCCGGCGGCTGCGGCCGGCAGCATCGCCAGGCCGATGGCGAGGGAGGACCATCCCTGGGTCTCCGCGAGCAGGCTGGGCACGGCGAGCAGGGCGGCGAAGTAGCCGCCGAGCAGCACGAGGCCGCCGATGCTCGCGGCACGGATCGACGGGTTGCCGATCACGGCGTGGGGCAGGAAGCCGTCGGGGGCCCGGCGGGTGTGGCGCCACAACAACGGGAGTGACACCAGCAGCAGGCCGGCGCCGACCGTCCCGGCAGCCGCGCCTGCGGTGGGGGACTGCAGCAACAACATGACGCCCGAGACCAGCGTCGAGACCAGCGCGGCGCCGCGACCGTCGAAGCTGCCACCACGCACGGTGTTGGGTGCCATCGGGACGATCGGCCGGATCAGCAGGACCGCGACGACGGGGATGGCCACCACCCATCGCCACCCGAGTACCGTCTCCACGCCGCCACCGATGATCGGCCCGGCGCCGCTGACGGCCGACACGACGGCGAAGAGGCTGCCGAACACCGCCGAACGGGCGGCACCGGTCCAGCGCGCCGCCACGATGCCGTTGGCCAGCACGGGCACGGCGCCGCTGCCGATGCCCTGCAGCACCCGGCCCCCCAGCAGGATCGGCAACGACGGGGCCGACGCGGCGATCGCGGCACCGAGCGCCATGACCAGCACGCCCACGACCAACGGTCGCCGCAGGCCAAAGATGTCGGCCACCCGTCCGAACACCGCGGTGGCGACCGACATCGACAGGCTGAACACCGAGAAGATCCATGCGGCGTCGCTGACGGTGAGGTCGAGGTCCGAGCGCACGACGGGGATGGCCACGGCGACCGCGCTCGATCCGACGACGGTCAGGGCGATGAGCGCCCCGAGCAGCACCGCGGCCCGCCGGGCGGATGCGGGCGTCTCCTCCATCGGGGGTTCGGGGCGGGTCGACTGCACCCGCGACACCCTACCCATCGTCGGCAGCCTTCCCCGCGGCCGGGCCGTGGCGTAGCGTCTTCCGCATGGCGGTCGAGACAGCCACCCCGACTCCCGCGGCACGTCCGCTGCCCGCGCGCAGGGCGGTGCTGGCCGCGGCCGTCGCGATCGTCATTGTCCGCCTGCTGCTCCCGGGGGAGGGAGCGGACGTGATCGCCCTCCCGCCGGAGGACAGCGTGGAGGCCGCCGTCCTGGCCGACGGCACCCCGGTCTGGGTCGTCCGTGGCGCCGGTGAGGACCTCCGGGTGATCCAGGCGCTGGCGCCGGAAACGGTCAGCGGCGTCGGCGAGCTGGTCGCGTGGTGCGCGGCCGGGGACCGCTTCGTGGCCGGCCATCACGGTCGGAGCTTCGCACCGGACGGGCGGCGCTACACGGGCGCGTCACCGAGCGGGCTGCCGACCGACCACGATGTTGCCCCAGCGGACCTCATCACCCATCGATGGACGGTCGTGGAAGGCGAGACCGGGGCCGGCGACCCGCTGCGCGTGGGACGGGCAGATCCCGTCAACCATCCCGACGAGCTGCTCAGGCCCGCGCTGAGGGGCGCGCTGGACGGCCTCGGTCCGCCTGCGGGATGCCGCAAGGATCCCGTGGTCGACACCCCCATCCCGTCGGGCCCCGCCCCGCTGGACCACACGGGCTTCCTCACCGCCCTCGACCGGCACCGGGACGGCTGGCAGATCGTGGAGGGTCACGTGCTCGTGCAGCCCGACGGCGCCGCCGTCTGGTGTCGGGACACGCCGACGGGCTCGCCGCCCGGCTGCAGGCCGGACACCAGCGTCGTCATGGACCTCGGGGTCGACGAACGCGACACCGGTGGCGTCTCGACGATGCTGGACGGGCCGCTGGCCGTCAGGCTCGCGGACGGGACGATCGTGCAGGTCGCGGTCATGTACGGGGCGCGCTGGCGGGGTGGTCCGCTGCGCGCGTGACGCGACCGCGACGCCACTTCGCCAGTCACCACGGAACGCCCGGTCCCCGGACACTCAACCCTCGGACGTGCGCCCCAGGGACGCGAACCGCTCGCGGTCCTCGGCCAGCTGCTCCAGGGCGGCGGTACGGTCGCGGAACCCGTCGATGCGGACCGACTTGCCCTCCAGGTCCTTGTAGATGCTGAAGAAGTGCTGCACCTCGTCGAGGATGTGCGTGGGGACGTCGGCGAGATCCCGCACGTGCTGCCAGCGGGGGTCGGCCTCGGCGACGGTGATCAGCTTGGCGTCCTCACCCTTGTCGTCGGCCATGTCGAACACCCCGACGATCCGTGAGGTGATCGTGCAGCCCGGGAAGGTCGGCACGCCCAGCAGGACCAGGGCGTCGAGGGGGTCGCCGTCACCCGACAGGGTGTTCGGCACGAACCCGTAGTCGCCGGGGTAGTGCACGGCCGAGAACAGCATCCGGTCCAGCCGGAACCCTCCGATCTCGTGGTCCCACTCGTACTTGTTGCGGGATCCTGCGGGGATCTCTACGAACACATCGACGGTCATGGGCCGCATCATCGCAGCCTCGTCCGCTGACGTCAGGATCGGGGCCTGCCCGTCCGGAGGTCGAGGAGGCGTTGCCGGACCCGCGCGTCGCTGATCCGCTCCGCCGTGCCGACCTGCTGGGCGAAGAGGCTGATGCGCAGCTCCTCGAGCTGCCAGCGGACGGCCTGCACCGCCACGGGGTCCAACGACTGCCCGCGGACGTCGACCAGCAACCGGAGCTCCTCCTCGAGGTCCCGCACCAGCGCCATGCCGTCGGCGTCCCGGTCGGGGTTTCGGCCCATGGTCTCCAGCCGGACGACCATGCCCTGCAGGTACCTCGCGAGGTGCGGCAGTCGTGCACCGCCGGTGCGGGCCACGAACCCGGGGTAGACCATCCGTCCCAGCTGCTGGGCGACGTCGCGCTTGGCGTCGTCGAAGGACGGCGGGAGCGGCTGGCGGAGCCGTTCGCGGACGACCCCGGCGCGCTGGACGATGTGTGCGGTCGCCTTGGCGGTCACGACGACCAGCCTGGGCGCACGTTCTCGCACGTCCTGGCGGAGGGCCGCGAAGTCCTCTGCGGTCCAGGCCGGCCCGCCGGCGTCCTCGACGATCGCGTCGATGACGCAGTCCAGGCAGTCCTCGACCACCGCCGGGACGTCGGGGTGGGGCGCCATCGTCAGCTGCAGCTTCTCCTGCTGGTCCAGCTGGCCGGCGACGACCCGGACCATCGAGGGCAGGGCGAGGCGCAGCAGCCGTCGCGTCCCCGCGGCCATGGCGCGCGCCTGCTCGGCCTCGGTGGCGACGCTGCGGACGCCGACGGTGGTCCCTTCGTCGACCAGCGTCGGGTACGCCCGGACCTCGACGTCGCCCGCACGGTTGGCGACGACACGCGGCAGCTCACCGAAGGTCCAGTCCGTCAGCCCTCGGTGTTCGGGGAAGGGGGCAGCCTTGCGGACGGCGTTGCGCAGGTGGCTGGCCACCCCTTCCTTCAGCGCCGACAGGTCGGTCCCGCTGGCAAGGGTCCCCTTCTCCCCGACGATCCGGTACCGCATCCGCAGGTGCGGGGGAAGCCGCGCGCCGGCCCAGGCCTCCGGGGTGATGGTGACGCCCGACAACCGGGTCAGCTCACGGGCGAGCGCGGGCAGCAGGGGACCGTCGTCGGGGCCGATGTGCTGCAGCGCCCGCGTGGCGGTGTCCGGGGCGGGGACCAGCGCACGACGCAGCGACTTGGGAAGGGCCCGGATCAGCGCGACAACCAGCTCGTGGCGGAGTCCCGGTACCTGCCAGTCGAAGTGTCCCGGCTGGATGCGCGGGAGCATCTCCAGGGGGATGTCGACCGTGACCCCGTCGGCCTGCGGGTCGTCGGGGTCGTAGGCGTAGTCCAGCGTCAGGTCGTTGCCGCCCACCGCCCAGGTGTCGGGGTAGGCCGACAGGTCCACGAGGCTGTCCTGTCCACCGGCGAGCAGCTGGTCGACGGTGACGTCCAGGAGGTGCGGCCGATCCTTCGACACCCCCCGCCACCACTTGTCGAAGGAGGCGCCGTTGACGACGTCGGGTCCCACATGGGCGTCGTAGTGATCGGCGAGGACGTCCTCGGGCGCCAGCAGGCCGGGTCGCCGCAGCCGCGCCTCGAGCTCGTGCACTCGGGCGACCGTCTCGGCGTTGGCCGCCAGGAACCGGTGGCTGTGGTCCCAGTCCCCGTTGACGAGCGCGTGCTCGATGAACATGGCGCGGGCCCGTCCCCGGTCGACGCGTCCCAGGTTGATCCGTCGTGCCTGCACGATCGGCAACCCCCGGAACACCACCTTCTCCAGCGTCGTGGCGGCAGCCCGGTCCCTGCTCCACTCGGGATCGGAGTGGCTGCGGGTGACGAGGTCACCTGCCAGCTCCTCGATCCAGCGCGGCCTGATCGCCGCGGCCATGCTGGCCCACAGGCGGTTGGTCTCCACGAGCTCGGCGGCCACGACCCAGCCCGGGGGGTGGTCCGCCAGCGCCGACCGACGGCCGAGCACGAACCGCGTGGTGCGGGTGCCCAGGTACTCGCGGCTGTCCCCGTCGCGCACACCGACGTTGGACAGCAGGCCGGCCAGCATCGACCGGTGGATCCCGTCGTGGTTGTCGGGGTCCTTGCTGATGGCGATGCCCATGCCCTTGGCGATCCGCCTGAGCTGGCTGTAGACGTCCTGCCACTCGCGCACTCGCAGCCAGTGCAGGAACTCCTGGCGGCACCGCTTGCGGAACTGGTTGCCCGACAGCTGGTGCTGCTGGTCGCGCAGGTGATCCCAGAGGTTCAGCAGTGTCAGGAAGTCCGACCCCGGCTCGACGAAGCGCGCGTGGTACTGCTCGGCGGTGTGGGCCTTGTCCTGCGGGCGTTCGCGCGGGTCCTGGATGGACAGCCCCGACGCGATGACCATGACCTCGTGGACGCAGCCCTCCTCCTCGGCCGCCAGGACCATGCGGGCCAGCCGCGGGTCGACGGGCAACCGGGCCAGCCGGGTGCCGACCTGGGTCAGGGCCCGTCCGCCGGGGGCGGAGGGATCGGGCACGATCGCGCCGAGCTCCTCCAGCAGGGCAACACCGTCGGCCACCTGGCGCCGATCGGGCGCCTCGAGGAACGGGAAGGCGTCGACGTCGCCGAGCCCGATCGCGGTCATGCGAAGGATGACGGACGCCAGGTTGGTACGGAGGATCTCCGGTTCGGTGAACGCCGGGCGGGCCTCGAAGTCCTCCTCCGCGTACAGGCGGATGGCCACGCCCGGCCCCAGCCGGCCGCACCGACCCGACCGCTGGTTGGCCGACGCCCGGGAGATCTTCTCGATCGGCAGGCGCTGGACCTTCGTCCGCCGGCTGTACCTCGACATGCGTGCGAGTCCCGGATCCACGACGTAGCGGATGCCCGGCACGGTCAGCGAGGTCTCGGCGATGTTGGTCGCGATGACGATCCGCCGACCCTCGTGTCCGCTGAAGACCCGGTGCTGCTCCGCGGCGGACAGGCGGGCGTACAGCGGGAGGATCTCGGTGCCCTTCAGCTTGGCCTTGCCCAGCGCGTCGGCGGCGTCGCGGATGTCGCGTTCCCCGCTGGCGAACACCAGGATGTCCCCGGGGCCCTCCTCGACCAGCTCCTTGACCGCGTCGACGATGCCGTCGACGAGGTCGAGCTCGGCCACGTTGCCGTCGCTGTCGGCGTGCTCCAGCGGGCGGTATCGCACGTCCACCGGGTAGGTCCGGCCGGACACCTCGATGATGGGGGCCGGGACGCCGTCGGTGGCGAAGTGCGCCGCGAAGCGTTCGGTGTCGATGGTGGCCGACGTGATGATCAGCTTCAGGTCGGGGCGCGTGGGGAGCAGCTGCGCGAGGTAGCCGAGCACGAAGTCGATGTTGAGCCCGCGTTCGTGGGCCTCGTCGATGATGATCGTGTCGTAGGCACGGAGCTGGCGGTCCCGCTGCAGCTCGTTCAGGAGGATCCCGTCGGTCATGACCTTGATCACCGAGCGCTTCGACACCGTGTCGGTGAACCGAACGGCGTAGCCGACGAGGTCCCCGACCCGGCTGTCGAGCTCCTCCGCGACGCGTTCGGCCACGGCCCGTGCGGCGATGCGACGCGGCTGGGTGTGTCCGATGAGGCCGTTGGTGCCCCGTCCCGCCTCGATGCACAGCTTGGGAAGCTGGGTGCTCTTGCCCGACCCGGTCTCACCGGCGAGCACGACGACCTGGTGGTCACGGATGGCTGCGACGATCTCGTCGGCCCGGTCGGTGATGGGCAGCTCGGGTGGCCGCGACGGCGTCGGGATGGACGTCGTGCGGTCCTGCACGGGCACCCCTCCGGCCCCGGTCGCTGCGCTGGTCATGGCGCTGGAACGGTACGTGGCCCGAACGCCTGTGGCAGCACGCACTAGTCGGATCAGACCGGACGTGGCTACGCTGCGTGTTCCGCCTGCGTGCGTACAGTCGAGAACAGCCAGTTCCGCCGGACCGGCCCGGGGCCGACGCACGAGGCCGTCGACAAGGAGGATGCCATCCACGCTCGCGTGCTCGTCGTCGACGACGACGTCGCCGTGCGGACGCTCCTTTCGGTGGTCCTGGCCGACGACTCGTGGGACGTCGTCGTGGCCGGCACCATCGAGGAGGCGCTGGCGATCGTCCACGACGGGGGAATCACCGTCGTGGTCCTCGACCGCCACCTGGTGGACGCCGACGGGATCGAGCTGCTGGAGGACCTCGGCCGGGCCACCGAAACCGGGACGATCCCCGTGATCCTGATCAGCGCACGTGCCGATCACGACTCGCGTGTCGCCGGACTGGACGCCGGCGCCCTCGACTTCGTGGACAAGGACATGACCCCGGTCGAGCTGAAGGCGCGTGTTCGGTCACATGTCAACCATGCCGGGCGCCTGGCGGCACTCGTGGCCGACCGGGCTCGTGACCAGGACCTGCTGATCGACGCCTCGGCGGCGATGGTGCGGGCCACGACGTCGGTCGACGTGGCGCGGACGGCGACCAGCCGTGCGCTCGGCCTGCCCGACGTCGACCTCGCGGTCGTCGTGGGGTTCGTCGGGCCCGGCAGCGGCCGGGTGATCGCCCTGTCGGGGTCGACGGTCGGCGTCTCCCTGAGCTCCGGAGCCCCGGTCCCACCGGAGGCCGATCGTGCGCTTCGCGCACAGGCGGGGGAGGGCCCCTGGGTGGAGCCGGCCAGCGGGATGGCCCTGTCGTCGGTCATCGGAGGGGCTCCGTCCCTCGTGTGCGCGGCACCCCTCGTCCAGGACGGACGGACGATCGGGATCCTCGGGACGGCCAGCCTGCGGGGGACTCGTGAGCGGTCGAGGATCCTGTCCGGCACAGCCGGCCTGGCCCGCGCGGCCGCGTCCCGGTTCGGCGAGCTGCTGTCCGCCGAGGCCCGGACCCGTCACGACCTGGACGCGCTGGAGGCGGCGGTGGCCGGCAACGGCGTCGCCTCGGTGTTCCAGCCGGTCGTGCGCACCGAGACGCGTACGGTCGAGGGCTTCGAGGCGCTGACCCGATTCCGGGACGGACAACCGCCCGAGCCGCGCTTCCGGTCCGCCGGCCTGCTCGGGGTCGGCGTCGAGCTGCAGCTCGCCGCGATCACCCAGCAGCTCCGGGCGGCCGAAGCCCTTCCGACGACGGCGTGGGTGGCCCTGAACCTCTCGCCCTCGGTGATCCTCGACCATCGGTTGCCTGCCGTCCTCGGTCGAACCGACCGCCAGGTCGTGCTGGAGCTGACCGAACACGACCCCATCGACGACTACGACCGCCTGCTGACGGCGTTCAGGGACCTGCCGTCGAGCCCACGGCTGTCCATCGACGATGCCGGCTCGGGATACGCCTGCCTGGCCCACGTGCTGGCGCTGGAACCCGACTTCGTCAAGCTCGACAAGGCATGGATCCGGGAGGTCGACACCGACGGGGCACGCCAGGCCCTGATCTCCGGCGTGCGCGGGTTCGCCGAGGAGCTGGGTGCGCAGGTCATCGCAGAAGGTGTGGAGCGAGTCGAGGAGCTGGCCGTGCTGGAGGACCTCGGGGTGTCGCTGGCGCAGGGCCACCTGCTGGGCGAACCGAGGTCCGCAGCGGAGGCCGAGCCGACCAAGGGGCCCGGGCGACCCTGAAGGCGTCGATCCACCCGCCTGTCCGGGGTGTGGGGGATAGTGTGCGGTGATCCGCCCGTCTCGACGAAGGACCACTCCATGCGGCAGCTCAGCGGACTCGACGCGATGTTCCTCAACCTCGAGCGTCCCAACACCCCGCTCCACGTTGGATCGGTCGTCTTCGTGGATCCGTCCACGGCCGAGGGTGGGTTCACCCACGAGACCGTGATGGACGTGTACCGCAACCGGCTGCACCTGCTCCCGCCTTTTCGCTGGCGGCTCGTGACCACGCCGATGGGGCTCGACCACCCGTACTGGATCGACGATCCCGAGTTCGACCTGGAGTACCACGTCCGGCGGATCGCGGTGCCGCCGCCCGGTGACGCCCGCACGCTGGCCGACATCGTCGCGCGGATCCACGCCCGCCCGCTGGACCGGTCGCGGCCGCTGTGGGAGACCTACGTCATCGAGGGCATGGCCGACGGGATGGTCGCCATCTACAGCAAGAACCACCACGCGACGATCGACGGCGTCTCGGGCGTGGACATCCTCGGCGTCGTCTTCGACCTCGAGCCCACGCCACCGGTGCCGGGGCACCGCGAGGCCATGAAGGGCGAACGACCCCCGTCGGACGCGGAGATGCTGCTGCGTTCCGCGCAGGGCCTGGTCAAGCTGCCCGGCCGGGCGGGCCGGATGGCCGTTCGTGCCGCCGGGGCCCTGCCGCTGCTGGGCAGGATGGCCGAGCAGGCCGCGCCGTCGAGGATGCGGTCCCGCATGGGGGAGGGGTTGCTGGGCAAACCGCACCTCCAGGCACCGCCCTCACCGTTCAACGGGACGATCTCGCCCCACCGCCGGTGGGCCTACGCCTCGATGCCCCTCAAGGACATCAAGCGGCTCAAGGACGCCTACGACTGCAAGGTCAACGACGTGGTCATGGCGCTGACCGCCGGTGCGCTGCGCCGCTGGCTGGCCCGCCACGATGCGCTGGGGGACCAGGCCCTCCAGGCGATGGTGCCGATCTCGATGCGGACCTCCGACCAGAAGGGCGACGCCGGGAACCAGGTCAACGCCCTCATCGCCCTGCTGCCGACCGACGTCCCGGATGTGGAGGATCGCCTGCGGAGCGCGTCGTCGTCCATGGACGTGGCCAAGGGCGGCAACGCCGTCCCGGCCAGCGTCCTGCGGGACTTCACCCAGTTCGCGTCCCCGGCGCTCGCGGCCAGCGCGGCCAGGACCATCGCCAGGCTGGGCTGGGCCGACCACATGCGCACCCCGTTCAACGTCGTCGTCTCCAACGTCCCGGGCCCACCCGTGCCGCTGTACCTGGGAGGGGCCCGGATGGAAGGCATCTTCCCGGTGTCGGCGATCTACGACGGCATGGGCCTGAACGTGACCCTGTTCAGCTACCGCGACGAGCTGCAGTTCGGCCTGGTCGCCGACCGCGACATGGTGCCCGACCTCTGGGAGATGGCCGACGACTTCACCGCGGAGATGGCGGAGATGGCGGCGCTGCTGGAGGGTTGAGCACGCGGGCTAAGGGCCGGACCGAGCTTGCCGACTGGAAGGACGACCGGACCCCGACCACTGGTGCCCAACCCCAATGTCCTACCGCCTCGTCACCCGTTCGGACTTCGACGGCCTCGTGTGCGCCGCGCTCCTGGAGGAGCTCGGCCTGATCGACGACATCCTCTTCGTCCATCCCAAGGACATGCAGGACGGCGTGGTGGAGATCACCGACCGGGACATCACCACCAACCTGCCCTTCGTCGAGGGGGCACACCTCGTCTTCGACCACCACCTGTCGGAGACCCGACGGGTGGGTGACCGGGCCAACCACATCATCGACCCGGATGCCCCGTCGGCAGCTCGTGTGGTCTTCGACCACTACGGCGGCACCGACGCCTTCCCGCGGATCAGCGGGGAGATGATGCGCGCCGTCGACCAGGCCGACTCGGCCCAGTACTCCCTGGAGGAGATCCTGCATCCCACGGGCTGGACGCTCCTCAACTACCTGATGGATGCCCGGACCGGCCTGGGTCGCTTCCGCACCTTCCGGATCAGCAACTACCAGCTGATGATGGAGCTGATCGGCGCCTGCCGCGAGCTGACCATCGAGCAGATCCTGCAGCTCCCCGACGTGGCCGAACGCGTCGAGCTGTACACCGAGCAGGCCGAGGCATTCGCCGACCAGCTGCGGCGTTGCACGACGGTGCGTGGCGAGGTGGCCGTGCTGGACCTCCGGCAGGAGGAGACCATCCACGCCGGCAACCGCTTCATGATCTACGCCCTCTTCCCCGACACGACCGTCTCCGTGCACGTGCTGTGGGGCAAGGGCCAGCAGAACACGGTGCTCGCCGTCGGAAAGTCGATCCTGAACCGCACCAACGACGTGTCCATCGGCGACCTGATGCTGGCCCACGGCGGCGGCGGTCACCGCAACGCCGGCACCTGCCAGGTCGCCCACGAGGACGCCGTGGCGACGCTGGACACGATCGTCGACGCCCTCAACGGCGCGGTCGTCCCCGCCTGACCGGCTGACCACTCGGGGGTGACCCCGAGACGACCCCGGGGTGGGTCGGGGACGATACGGGGGCTGCCCCCGATTCGCCCGGCAGCCCCGCGGGCGACGCTCGGGTCATGTCAACGACCGAGTCGCTCCAGCCGGCCGCCACAGCCACCCCGTCCACTCGCCACGAGGCGACCACTGACCCCCGACCGACCACTCGACTCCGCTGGGTCGACGCCGTCCGGGCCGCCTCCCTCCTCGTGGTCGTCCTCGGCCACTACCTGATCGCCGTGGTGGTCCTGCGGGGCGACGACCTCACCGTGTCGGCCCTGCTCGACATCGCCCCCTGGACCCACCCCGTCACCTGGGTCGTCCAGGTCATGGCCTGCTTCTTCGCCGTCGGCGCCGTCGTCGCGGCGCCACGCCTGGCCGACGCGCTCGGGTCGCCGGGGTCGGCCCACCGGCCGGCCTTCGGCGACGTCTGGCGGGACCATGTCGCAGGGCGAGCCCGCCAGCTTGTCGTGCCGACCCTGCCGCTGCTGGCCCTCTGGACGATCGGCGGTCCCCCCCTCGGTGGGAGCTTCGGTGTCGACATGGTCGGGGTGGCGTCCCAGGCCGCCCTGGTGCCGTTGTGGTTCCTCGCGGTCTACCTGCTCGTGCAGGCGCTCCTGCCGACGGCGGTTGGCATGGTCCAACGACACGGGGTCGTCCGGCCGGTCGCCGCGCTCCTCCTCGCTGCGGCAGCCGTCGACTCCCTGCACCTCGCAGGCGTGCCGTTCGCCGGCTGGCTGAACTTCCCCATCGTCTGGATGATTCCCTCCACCATCGGGGTCGCCGTCGGGCTGGGATCGCTCGACACCCGAGGACTGTGGCGGGCCGGCGCCGCAGCGCTGCTGGTGGCGTTCGGGCTGGTCGTCGTGGCCGGCTACCCCGTGCCCGTCGTCGGCGTCACCGACGCGGCGAGGTCCAACAACTCCCCGCCGAGCCTGCTGCTCGCGGTCCATGGCCTCTCCTACGCCTGCATGGCCCTGTCGGTCGGGCCGCGCCTCGAGGGGTGGCTCGGCCGGACTGCGCCTCGTCGTCGGGTCCTGGAGGCCGCCGGCAGGTGGAGCATGGCGGTGTACCTGTGGCACATGACCGGGCTGGTCGTCCTCGTGGCGCTGGCCGTTCGCCTCGTCCTGCCCGTCATCGACGCCGTGCTGGCCGTCGAACCCCTGACCACGACCTGGTGGCTGGTCCACCCCGTCCAGATGGTCGCCGCCCTGGCCGTCACCGTCGCCCTGATCGCCGTGGTCAGCGGGCCCACGACGCGGCTGGTGCGTCTGTCCGCTGCCCGTCCGCTGCCCGGCACGTCCCGGACGCTCGTCGCCACGGCGCTGGCGAGCGGGGGGATCGCCGACGTCGTCCTGCACGGGACCGCCGAGGGGCGCGTGTGGGGGCCGTTCGCCCTGCTGGCCGCGACGGTCCTGCTGCACGGCGCCACGGCCGAAACACGATCGTCACGAAACATGGGAAGGACCTGAGCAGGGATGCGGCGAACCTCGCGGCCATGCACTCCCTCACCCGTCGTTCGTTGCTCCTCGGGGCGGCCGCATCCAGCGCGGTCGCCCTGCTCCCGCCGACCGGCGCTGCCGCGCTGTCCCGCGACCTCGTCTCCCGGGCCAGCCGGACGGAACCGACCGCGCTCGTCAGGGTCCTCCTCACCGATGCGTTCCGGGACGTCATGGCAGAGTTCGACCTGACCGAGCACGTGCACGACGGGCACGTGGAGGTCGTCGCCTGGCCGGGGGACCGGGCCCGGCTGCGTGCCGCCGGCATCACGTGGGAGGAGGTCGAGCCCGACCTCGGCGCCCGCTTCGTGGCCGATCGGCTGGTCGAGGCCGCCCACGCCCGGAGGCGTCCGCAGGAACGCACCGGGTACCGCGTGCTGGAGGAGTACATCGGCGACATGGACCGGTTGGTGCAGCTCGCCCCGGACCTTGTCAGGCCGCTGGTCCTGGACAGCCCGCTGACGCACGAGGGCCGGACCATCCACGGCCTGGTGATCGGCGCCGACGTGGCGGTGGCCGACACCGACGGCCGCCCCCAGGCGATGATGTGCGGCCTCCACCACGCCCGCGAGTGGCCGTCGGGCGAGCTGACCATCATGTTCGCCGAGGCGCTGGTGGAAGGATGGCTCGACGTCGACGCCGAGGTCACCGGCCTGCTCGAGCAGCTGTGCGTTTTCGTCATCCCGGTCAGCAACCCCGACGGGTTCGTCCGGTCCCGGGAGACGGTGCCCTACGTCGAGGAGGCCGCGTTCGTCGAGGGGCTGACCCTCCTGGCCCAGGAGGGGCCCTACCACCGCAAGAACCTGCTGAAGCACACCCCGCTGCCGGGCGCGTTCGAACCCCAGCAGGGCGTCGACATCAACCGCAACTACCCCTACAGGTGGGGCGGTGTCGGCGCGTCGGCGACCACGACCAGCCAGACCCACTTCGGCCCCGGGCCCGGATCGGAACCGGAGATCGAGGCCCTGACGTCGCTGTTCCGCTCCACCCAGATCCTCGCGGCGATCTCCAACCACACCTCCGGGGACCTCGTCCTGCGACCGTGGGGCTGGACCCCCGCCGAGCCACCGGACGAGGCCGCGCTCGCCGCCCTCGGCGACGACATGGCCGACCCGATGGGCTACACGTCGGGCTCGTGGAACGAGGCGCTGTACCCGGGGACCGGCATCATCGACGACTGGATGTACGGGACCCTGGGGACCTACTGCTACACCCTCGAGCACGGGTCGTCCTTCCATCCCGTGTACGGCGACAACGTCCCCGGCTACTTCGCCGACAACTGGCAGGCCCACCTGAAGATGCTGCACGCCGCCCTCGACCGCGCCCAGCACGCCGTCCTCGTCGGAACGGCCGCCCCCGGCACCGTCCTCACCCTCGTGAAGGACGTCAGCATCCCGATCTCCCGGGCCGTCGACGGCGACACCCGGCACCAGGAGCACCTGGAGGCGACCATGGTCGTCGGTGCCGACGGCACCATCGAATGGCACGTCAACCCCTCGGTCGTGGCCGAGACGCTGGAGGCCGGCGGGCCCCCCGAACCCTACGTGCTGACCGCCGAGGCCCCGGACGGCACGGTCCGGACGTGGACCGGTGTCGCTCGTCGCGGCGACGTCATCGAGGTGCTGCCGGCCGAGGGCTGACCCTGCGGGGTCCCGGCTGGCCGGCCGGCAGACGGGTGTGCGATCCTGCGCCGCACACCCACCGAGCCGAGGAGCGAGCGATGCCCACGACCATGACCCTGACCGAGCTGGCCGAGGCCGGCGAGATGGACCTCGGGACCAGCGACTGGCTGGAGGTCACCCAGGAGATGGTCAACCAGTTCGCCGACGCCACGCTGGACCACCAGTGGATCCACATCGACGTCGAGCGCGCGACGGCCGGTCCGTTCGGTGGCCCCATCGCCCACGGGTTCCTGACGCTGTCGTTCCTGCCGCACCTCGTCGGCCAGATCCTCCAGGTCACCGAGGCCAGCGCCGGCGTCAACTACGGCCTGGACAAGCTGCGCTTCACCAGCCCGGTTCCCGTCGGGGGTCGCGTTCGCGCCAACGGCCGGCTGCTGGAGACCGCCGAGAAGGGGAGCGGGGTCATGGCCACGGTCGAGGTCACGGTGGAGATCGAGGGCAGCGACCGGCCGGCGCTCGTCGCGACCTGGCTGATCCTCCGGTACCCGTAGGCGGGTCGACGGGGTCAGTCCAGCGCCAGCCCGTGGGCGGCCCAGCCGATCACGCGCGATGCGAAGGCGGCGGTCGGTTCGGCGTACACGAGCGGGGCCAGCAGCATCGCGTCGTGGCGCAGCGCGTGCCGCTGGGCGTTGATGGCCCCGGCGGCCTGGGTGGTTCGCGCCGGATCCAGCAGCTGTTCGTCCCGGAGGACGTCGACGAGGACCGCGAGGTCGTGGTCCTCCCCGAGCGCGTCGGTCAGGTCGTGGAGCAGCGACTCGGTCGCCGACATGACCTCCGGCCAGGCCTCCTCCAGCAGCAGCACCTGGTAGCGCAGGTACTTGACCCGCTTCCGCCAGTCGTGCCATTCCTCGGTGGCCTCGTCCGGGTCGTCCTGCAGGGTGTCGCGCAGCGCCAGCCAGCGGTCCCGCCCGCGGCCGTGCACCCGGGCGATGCTCGGTTCGAGGTCTGCGGCGGTCATGCCCGCGGACAGCGGCCAGCGGTCGATGTCCGCGGCAGCGTCCCGCAGGGCCGAGTGGGCCTCGGCCGGCAGCCCGGACTCCGCCGCGGCGGTGCGCACCCGGTGGTAGCGGTCCACCACGGCACGCCGGATGTCCCGGGCGACCTCCTCGGGGCACAGGTCGTCGTCGTCGCGGGACGCGAGCAGGTCGACGGTCTCGACGAGGGCCCAGGCGTCGCGCGCGTCGGCGACGATCCGTGCGGCGTCCCGGAAGGCGGCGTTGATGGGGGAGTAGCCATCGCCGAGGGCGTCACGGCAGAGCCGTGCGACGGCGCGGACCTTCTTGCACCGTTTCCGGGCGTCGTGGACGCCCTCGTCCCACGCATCCTCGCCGTGGGGATCGATCGCGTCGGCCGGGTGGGACATCCCCGTGGACAGGGCGTCGAGGCCGCGGGCTGCCTGCTCACCGGCGATGCGGCGCAGGGCGTTGGCCAGGTCCTCTCCATGCTGGATCGCGAAGGGCATGCGCGTCTCCTACCCCCGCAAGGCGGCGGGCACACCGGGCCGCCCCGGACGCGGTAGGGGTCAGCGCACCCCGGCGTCGGCCGCGTCCAGCAGCTCCTGCCCGTGGTCCAGGGCGGCCAGGGCGATGGTCGCGATGCGGGTCGCCGTGACCCGCCTCGAGGGACCCGGCTGGAGGAGGTGGCTGACGAAGAGCCGGATGGCCAGCTCGGCGACGATGGCCACGGCTGCCCGGTCGTGGTCCGGCCATCGCGCCATCAACATGTGGGTGATCGCCCCGCCAGCCGTCTCGAGGATCTCCGAGGCGTCGGTCGTCACGACCGTCAGCAGGCCGTTGCCCGACTGGCCCGTCAGGACGGCATGGACCAGCGGCGTCTCGTCGGCGTGCTCGAACGCCGAGACGAGGCCGGCCGCAAGCGCCCCGTGCAGGTCGTCCTCGGTGGCCGCAGCCTCGGTGAAGTCCTGCAGGAGCCGCTGGGCGACGACCAGGGCGATGGCCCTGGCAAGTCCCTGCTTGTTGCCGAACTCGTTGTACACCGTCTGCCGGCTGACCCCGGCGGACTCGGCCAGCTTGCTCATCGTGACCTCGTGCCAGGCAAGGCTCTGGGCCATGGCCTCGGCACGGGTCAGGAGCGCGGCACGGGTCGCCGACATCTCCGCAGGATGTGAAGGGTTCTGCATGACCCCACGAACCCTAGCGGCCATCTCGCCGCTGTCGGCCCGTACCGATCTACGCTGTCCGCATGACCACGTTGTTCGAATCGAAGTCCACGCAGCGGATGAGTCGGGAGGATGCGGCGACGCTCCTCCGGGACCTCGCCGACGCGCTCGCCCGCCACAACTCCGTCGGCGTCGAGCAGGACGGACGACGGGTCACCGTCGCCGTACCCGACGAGGTGAGCGTCGAGTTCGAGGTCGAGGTCGGGCCCGACGGGTCGGAGATCGAGCTGGAGATCTCGTGGTGACCCGACGGGCCCGCGGCTGACGTCGTCCTAGCCCTGCGCGGCCTTCAGGGCCTGCTCGAGGTCGGCGAGGATGTCGTCGATGTGCTCGATGCCGACGCACAGTCGGACCATGTCCGGCGTGACCCCGGCGGTGGCGAGCTCCTCCTCCGTCAGCTGACGGTGCGTCGTCGAGGCGGGGTGGGCCGCCAGCGACTTGGTGTCCCCGATGTTGACCAGCCGGGTGAACAGCTCGAGGGCGTCGTAGAACCGCTCGCCGGCCTCGCGACCGCCGGTGATGCCGAACGACAGCAGCGCCGACGGCTTGCCCCCGGTGTACTTCTTGGCCATCTCGTGGTGCGGGGAGGACTCCAGGCCTGCGTACTCCACCCACTCGACCAGCTCGTGGCCCTCGAGGAACTCCGCGACCGCCTGGGCGTTCTCGCAGTGCCGCTCCATGCGCAGGGGCAGTGTCTGGATGCCCTGGATGATCTGCCAGGCGTTCATCGGGGAGATCGCCGCGCCGGTGTTGCGCAGCGCGACGGTCCGTGCCCGACCGATGAACGCGGCCGGGCCGAGCGCCTCGGTGTAGACCACACCGTGGTAGGCCGGCTCGGGGTTGTTGAGCATGGGGAACCGCTCGGCGTTGGCGACCCAGTCGAAGGTGCCGCCGTCGACGATGACCCCGCCGAGGGTCGTGCCGTGACCGCCGATGTACTTGGTCAGGGAGTGCACGACGATGTCTGCGCCCCACTTCAGCGGCTTGATCAGGCTCGGCGTGGCGACGGTGTTGTCCACGATCACCGGGACGCCGTGCCGGTGCGACGCCTCGGCGATGGCCTCGATGTCGGGGATGTTGCCCGCGGGGTTGCCGATGGACTCCAGGTAGACCGCCACGGTCTTGTCATCGATCAGCGCCTCGAGGTCCTCCGCGCTGTCGCTGGCGGCGAACCGCACGTCGATGCCGAGGTCGGGCAGCATGTGCTGGAAGAGCGTGAAGGTGCCGCCGTACAGCTGCGGGACCGTGACCACGTTGTTGCCGGCCTTGGCGATGGTCAGGATCGCGTAGGTGATCGCGGCGCTGCCGGCGCTGGTCGCGAGCGCCGCGACCCCGCCCTCGAGGGCGGCAAGGCGTTCCTCGAGGACCGCCTGCGTGGGGTTCATGATCCGGGTGTAGATGTTGCCCGGGACGGCGAGGTCGAACAGGTCGGCGCCGTGCTTGGCGTTGTCGAACTCGTAGGCCACCGTCTGGTAGATCGGGACCGCCACGGACTTGGTGGTGGGTTCGGTCTCGTAGCCGGCGTGGATGGCGAGGGTTTCGTCGCGCATGTCAGGTTCTCCTAGCTGAGCGGGTGGTCGGTCGGACGGTTCAGAGGGATGCGAGGGGGTTGTCGGGGTCGACCCCGGACATGAACGGCACACCCCGTTCGTGGTCGGTGAGGCGGTACACGAGGCCCAGCCAGTTGTTGAAGATGGCCTTGCCGGTGTCGGTCCAGGTGTTGTCCAGCTCGCCGGACAGCGCGGCCTCGGGGAAGGGGGGCACCGGGTGGCCGGCCTCGACCGCACGGCCGGCCCGGTCGACGTGGTCCCAGGCGAACCGGGCCGCCGCGGGGGTCAGGTAGTGGTCGGGCAGCGGCGGCGCGCCGACGATCTCACCGGCGAGGTACAGGTCCACCTCGCGCTTGAACTCCTTCAGCAGGCTGACCCGGTCGTACTCCGGGTGGCCCTGCAGGTAGACGGTCCGGATGCCGTCGGCGGAGGTCCCCATGTGGAAGTCGCCGTCGAGGGACTCGATGAGGATGCGGACCCCGGCCTCGCGCAGCTCGCGGCTGCTGACGGCGTTCCACCGTGAATGGGGGACGTCGAACCGGCTGTTGGTGTCCAGCAGGAGCGGATGGCCGTCGTCGACCACACGATGGGGGAACACCCCCCAGCGCTTGTTCAGCAGCCTCCGGCGACGCACGCCGTAGCGCTGCTGCACCATCGCGTGGGTCGCGAGGCACGAACAGAGGGTGGAGGTGACGTGTTCGTCGGCCCACGCCATCACCTCGCCGAGGGGTTCCCAGAAGGGTTCGTCGGCCAGGTCGGGGTTGCTGACGTTGGCCCCGGTGACGATCAGCGCGTCAAGCCCCTCCTCGCGGAGCTTGTCGAACGGCTCGTAGTACTCGTCGATCCAGGCCTGCGCCTCGGCGCTGCGGTCCAGTCCCGGCACGGTGAACGGGTGCACGTAGAGCTGCACGATGGCGTTGGACCCGCCGACCAGCCGGATGAACTGCTGCTCGGTCACCTTCAGGGCGGCGTCCGGCATCATGTTGAGCAGCCCGATGTGCAGCTCACGGATGTCCTGGGTGAGGGCGTCCTTGGCGGAGAGGACCGGCTGTCCGGCCTCCGCGAGCGTGCGGAAGGTGGGCAGTCCGGAGTGGGCAACGATCGGCATCGGCGTCCTTGGTCTGACGGGCGCCTGAACCTAGCCCGCCGCCGACCGGGTCACCACAGTGGCGAACGGTGACAACCGTCGGCGGTCGGACGAATCAGCCGCCACCGAGCAGTCCGTCGACCACGCCGCCGACCGTGTCCACGACATCGGTCACCACGTCGGGCACCGTGGTGCCAGCGGGTGCCGGGGCCGGTGGTGGCGGCGCGGGGGCGACCGGGGGTGGAAGCGGTTGTGGGATCGGAACCGGCACGATCGTCTCGACCAGGTCCTCCACGGTGTCGACCACCGTCTCCACGACCGCTGCCACGGTCGGGACCGTCGATGCGACCGGGGGAGGGAGGACCTCCTGCACCTGCTGCACCGTGGTCTCAAGGGTGGTCGCCAACGTCTCCTGTACCTGGGTGACCGGACCCGCCAGCGGGTCGGGCAGCGCCTGGACGACCGGGCCGAGCGGCCCGCCGCTGGGCTCGGGGACCGGCGCGGGCGCCGCGCCGGGCGTGGGCAGGGCGGTCGCCGGTGCGGAGGGTGTGGCCGACGGTGTCGGCGGCATCGTGCTGGGCACGGGGGACGGCTCGGGCGTCGGGTCGGGGGTGACGCTCGGCTCGGCGACCGGGCTCGGGGGGCGGTCGCCGTCATCAGGATGGACGGCCACCGTCTCCAGCAGCCCCGCGGCAGCCGCCGCGATGGGTCCCTCGGCGACCTGGGTGACGTCACGGCCCGCCACGGTCAGGGTCGTTGCGTCGGCGCGCACCACACTCGACTCGTCGACCTGCTCCACGGGCCCTGCTCCGGCGACGGCCGCAACGACGCCGGCCCCGGCCAGCAGGCCGGCGGCGCCGACCCGTCCGAACGCCCGCCCGAGCGTGCGCAGGGGCGTCGCGGCGTCGAGGAGCCCTGCGGCGACCCCGCTGGCGGACAGGCCCGCCGACGGCAAGGCGATGCGGGACAGCCGGTGCACCGGCACGGCGAGGAACGCACGGACGACCGCCGGATCGAAGTGGGTTCCCGCGGAGTCGGCCAGCTCCTGCCGGGCGGACTCGAGCGTCCGAGGGGTGTTGTAGGTCCGCCTGGCCGTCATGGCCTCGAAGGCGTCGGCCACCGCGACGATGCGACCGCCCAGGGAGATGTCCTCGCCCGCCAGGCCGAAGGGGTACCCGGTGCCGTCGAACCGTTCGTGGTGGTGCAGGATCGCCTTGCCCCAGTCGCCCAGCCACGGCACGAGGGGCTCGGCCATGCGGAAGCCGGCCACCGGATGCTGCTGGATCTGTCGGTGCTCGTGCACGTCGAGGCGTCCCGGCTTGGTCAGCACCTCCGGCTCGACGACGAGCTTGCCGACGTCGTGCAGCAGCCCGGCCCAAGCCAGCTTGTCCAGCTGCGTGCCCCGAAGGCCCATGGCCTGTCCCACGACGCGGGTGTAGGCGCGCACCCGCTCGCTGTGCCCCCGTGTCCGGCGGTCGTGGGCGGCGATGGCTGCGGCCAGGACGAGGATGCGCTCCGCCGCCGTGCGTTGATCCGCAGGGGTCTCCGGGGACCGGGCCAGGGTGACCAGGTCCTTGGTGCGGTTGGCTCGCTGGGCCAGGGCGAAGCGGCTCGGTGCCACGTCGGGGAAGGCGGTGTCGATGCGCAGCAGCCACGCGAGCGGGGCGAGCTTCGCGGCGAGACGGGTCACGCCGAGCGCCACCGCGACGCCGACCGCCAGCAGGAGCGCACCGGTGGTCAGTCGTCCGAGGGTGTCGACGGGTGCGGGCAGGACCTGCCGGAGCCCGGTGCACACCACCCATGCCGCGACGGCCGGTCCGACGATGGCGAGGGCGCGCAGTGCCCCCGCAAGGGCGGCCCGTCCACCCCAGCGTTGCCCGTCGTCTGCGTCGCCCGCCGTCATGTCACCGACAGTAGGCGGACGGTGACGTAGGCGGCCATGCCGAAAATCGACTAGTCCCCGCTGTCCCAGAGACAGGGGGGGTCAAGCCGGGCCACGCGCGTGCCGACAGGAGGGGAGTGGAGGTCCTCGAACCGGTCTGGGACGAGCAGCCGGCCGCACGGTCCCGGACGGGCTGGCGTGTCGGCGCGCTGGTCGTCCTCGGGCTGCTCGCGATCGCGGCGACGGGAGTCCTCCCCGGCCTCGCCATGGGAGGTCCGTCCGTCAGGGACACCCTGGTCGTGTACGTGGCCGCGCCTCCGGGCAGCGACTTCGACGCCCTGACCGCCGACGCGGCGCTCCACGAGGCGGACCTCGCCATCGGCTGGATCGAGGCGCAGACCGGCAGGCGGTTCCGCCGTGGACCGGGTTTCGCCGAGATCGTGCGGGTGCCGGTGGGCCCCGACAGCTGGGTGGGCGACCCGGACCGCGCCTACCTCCGGATCCACGAGGCGATCACCGCTCGCGTCGGGCCCGAGGTGTTCCCGCTTGTCCTGGCCGACATCACCACCGACCACGACGGCGCGGTCAGGCGGACCTGCGGCATCGGCGGTCCGGACGGGGTCGTGCTGCTGCTCGGCAACTGTGCCGGCGACGACCTCCGTCGCAGCGCCGTCTGGCCGTCGACCGCCAGCTGGACGATCGCCCACGAGCTGGTCCACGGGCTCGGTGCGGCACGCGACTGCGCGCCCCACAGCACCGGCGACGGGCATGTCACCGACGACCCGTGGGACATCCTGACCGCCGACCGGCCCGCGTCGGCGATCGGACGAGTCGTCACCCTCGACGCCGACCGGGACGACTACTTCGAACACGGGATGCCCGGCTGCCCCGACATCGCCGACAGCCCCCTCTGGGCCGACTGAACCGGTACCGACCCGGACCCGGAGGTCTCGGTGGGCTTTGCGTTGCCCCATGGTCACCGAAGTAGCCTGCGCCGGTGACCATCCCCACCGCCGCGTATTCCGTCCGCCTCCGCGTCCGCCTCGACAACGTGCCCGGCACGTTGGGCCGCCTTGCCATCGCCGTCGGCGAGGTGGGCGGCAACATCATCGCGCTGGAGGGGTTCGAGGCGAAGACCACACACCTCGACGAGGACCTCATCGTCAACTGCATCGACGCCGCACAGATGCAGGCCGTCCACGATGCGCTGCACGGCCTGGACGGGTGCGAGGTCCTGGAGTTCGAGGACCGCACCTTCGGGTTCCACGAGGCCGGCAAGATCGAGGTCACCTCGACCATGCCGCTGCGGGACATGCACGACCTGTCGATGGCCTACACCCCGGGCGTCGCCCGTGTGTGCGAAGCCATCGCGGCCGACCCCGGCATGGCCTTCACGCACACGATCAAGAAGAACAGCGTGGCCGTCGTGTCCGACGGCACCGCCGTCCTCGGCCTGGGCGACATCGGCCCACACGCGGCGATGCCGGTGATGGAGGGCAAGGCGCAGCTGTTCAAGACGTTCGGGGGAGTGGACGCCTACCCGATCTGCCTGGACGTCCCGAAGGGTGACGTCGACGCGATCGTCGAGGCGGTCCAGCGGATCGCCCCCGGGTTCGGCGGCATCAACCTGGAGGACATCGCCGCCCCGCACTGCTTCGAGGTCGAGGCCAGGCTGCGCGAGTCCCTGGACATCCCGGTCTTCCACGACGACCAGCACGGCACCGCCGTCGTGGTCCTCGCCGCGCTCGAGAACGCCCTGAAGCTGGTCGGCAAGTCGATGGAGTCCCTGCGCGTGGCCGTCCTGGGCGTCGGCGCGTCGGGTACCGCCATCGCCAAGATCATGCTCGCGGCCGGGGTGGGCGACATCGTCGGCGTCGACCGGGGCGGCATCATCCACCCCGGTCGCGACGGCCTCAACGCCGCCAAGCAGTGGTTCGTGCAGCACACCAACCGCGATGCGCTGACCGGCACGATCACCGACGCGCTCCGCGGAGCGGACGTCTTCGTCGGCGTCAGCGGACCGGGACTGGTCACCGCCGAGGACATCGCCGGCATGGCCGCAGACCCGATCGTCTTCGCCCTCGCCAACCCCACGCCGGAGGTCCTCCCGTCGGAGGTCGGGCACCTCGCCGCCGTCATGGCCACCGGCCGCAGCGACTACCCCAACCAGATCAACAACGTGCTGGCGTTCCCGGGCATCTTCCGTGGCGCGCTGGACGCCCACGCGCACTCCATCACCGAGGGCATGAAGATCGCCGCCGCCCGAGCCATCGCCTCCTGCGTCCCCGAGGACGTCCTGACCGCCAGCGAGGTCATCCCCAGCGCCCTGGACACCCAGGTCGCCCTCGCCGTGGGCCGGGCAGTGGCTGCAGCCGCCGTGGCCGACGGGGTCGCCCGGGTCCGCTGACGCCGCGGCTGCGCGCTCAGGTGGCGGCGAGCTCCTCCACCCGACCGTCGGCGTGGCGGGCGAACCGCTTCACGTCGTGGCCGTGGTTGGGATCGTTGACGTCCCACGGCCACCCGCCGAACCCGGTCTCGTTGTAGTCGGCGTAGGCCTTCTGGATGTCAGCCTTCGACGTCATCACGAACGGGCCGTACTGCACGACGGGTTCGCCGATGGGTCGGCCCTGGAGGACCAGCACCTCGGTGGTGTGCCCGTCGTCGGTGCTGCGCCCGCCCGGCGTGTCGTCGGCGATGGTGATCGGCACGTCGCAGCGGACGACGGCGCCCTCACCACCCTGCACCTCGGTGTCGCCGATGCGCACGGACCCGTCGCCGAAGACGTAGACGACCCGCACGGAGTCGGGGTGGCCGGCCACCGGCATGGTCCACGTCGACCCCTCCGACATGCCGAGGTGCCAGATGTTGACGTCGCTGTCGGCGCGGGAGGCGTAGGAGTGCGGGGGAGGGGCCGGCGCCCTGTGGCCCTCGACGACCTGTCCGGCGACCACCGTGACGTGCACCGGCCGTCCGGCGTCGTCGAGGAGCGTGTGCTTGGGGATCTCGTGGTCCCACAACATCGAGAAGTGCGGCTCGACCATCTTGTCGCTGGCCGGAAGGTTGATCCAGATCTGGAACAGCTCGGTTTCGTTGTGCCGGTCGTTGCGCAGCAACGGGAACATCTCCGCATGCACGATGCCGGAACCCGCGGTCATCCACTGGACGTCCCCGCGCCCGAAGCGCGCGGCGGCGCCCAGGGAGTCGGAGTGGTCCATGTACCCCCGGCGCATGAAGCTGATCGTCTCGAAGCCCCGGTGCGGGTGCTGGGGGAACCCGGGGACGAGGGAACCGTGGTACATCGACCAGCCGTCCCGGCCGGAGAAGTCCATGCCGATGTTGCGACCGACCAGCGGCGCGCAGGGCCCCAGCTCCTCGTCGCCCTCGGGATAGTCGTCGTCGTGGTGGACGCAGAACAGGAACGGATCGACGGTCTGCCAGACCCGTCCCAGCTCGACCTTCTGGATGACCGCGTCGGATGGGGTGTGCACGGGAGCGCTCCTCGGTGTCGGGTTCGGCTGTGCCGAGTGTGCGCCACGTCATGGCGCCACGCCAGCAATAGTACAAATCCCAACAACAATGTGCAGCGGTGAGGGCGACTTGGACTTAGGTCAACCTTTCCTTACCATCGTTCCCCGTGTCCGTCGCCCTGTCCCGCCGTCAGGTGACGCTCCTGTCCGGGGGCCTCCTGCTGCTCGTCGTCGTCGTCGCGGCCAGCCTCGCGCTGGGCGCTCGCCCCATCCCGCTCGGACAGGTCTGGGGATCGGTCGTCGACCACGATCCCACGTCCAGGGACCAGCTCGTCGTGCGTTCCCTGCGCCTCCCCCGGACGATCATCGGCCTGGCCGTCGGCGGGGCCCTCGGCCTGGCCGGCACCATAGTGCAGGGCATCACCCGCAACCCCCTGGCCGACCCGGGGGTCCTCGGGGTCAACGCGGGCGCCGCCGTCGGGGTCGTCGTCGCGATCAACGTGTTCGGCATCGCCTCGCCCCTCGGGTGGATGGCCTTCGCGATGACCGGCGCCGCGGCCGCGTCGCTGCTCGTGTACCTCCTCGGAGCCCGCGGCAGGTCGTCCTCCCCGGTCACCCTGGCGCTGGCGGGAGCGGCGGTCGCCGCCATGCTCGTCGCGATCACCAGCGCCATCCTGCTCCTGGACCAGCGGACCCTGGACCAGTTCCGGTTCTGGGTGGTGGGGTCGCTCGTGGGGGGAGAGGTCGACGTCCTCACCGCGGTCGGCCCCTTCCTGCTGACCGGCACGGCCCTGGCGTTGCTGCTCGGACCGGTGCTCAACGCCCTCGGCCTGGGCGACGACGTGGCCACGGCGCTCGGCCACCGAGTGCGCACCGGCCGGGCGGTGGGGCTGGTGGCGATCGTCCTGCTCGTCGGGTCGGCGGTCAGCATCGCCGGCCCCATCGGCTTCGTCGGCCTGGTGGTGCCGCACGTGGCCCGCGGACTGGGGGGTCCGGACCATCGCTGGTTGCTGCTGGCCTCGCTCGTGTTCGCCCCGCTGCTCCTGCTCGGAGCCGATGTCGTCGGCCGTCTCGTCGTGCGTCCGGCAGAGCTGCAGGTCGGCGTCGTCACTGCCCTCGTCGGCGCCCCCTTCTTCGTCGCGTTGGTTCGCCGGCGCCGGCTGGTGGAGACGTGACGCCCGTCCTCGACGCAGCGACGCTGGAGGACCGCTCGCGGGTCGCCGTCCGGGTCGGCTCGCTGTCCTGGCGTGTCGAACGGCGCGTCGTCGCCGCGACCCTCGCCCTCGTCGCCGCGCTGGTGGGCCTGTTCACCCTGTCCATGGTCCTCGGCGACTACCCGGTCCCACCGTCGGCGATCCCGGCGGCCGTGCTCGGACGGGGGCCGGAGGAGCTGCAGTTCGTCGTGCACACCCTCCGGCTGCCGAGGGCGCTCGTCGGCATCATGGTCGGGGCGGCCTTCGGCCTGTCCGGTGCCGTGCTGCAGCGCGTGACCGGCAACGTCCTGGCCAGCCCCGACATCATCGGGATCACGGCCGGCGCGTCCGCCGCAGCCGTCGCGCTGATCGTGCTCGGGACCGCCAGCGTCCTGCTCGTCACCCTCGGCGCCCTGATCGGGGGGATCAGCATGGCCGTGCTCGTGTACGTGCTGTCGTGGCGTGACGGCCTCAGCGGCTACCGGATGGTCCTGATCGGCATCGGGTTGTCCTCCGCCGCCACCGCCGTCGTGCAGTACCTCCTCACCCGCGCGGACCTGTCGGATGCCAGCCAGGCGATGGTGTGGCTCACCGGCAGCCTGAACGGCCGCAGCTGGGCTCACGTGGGACCGGTCGCCGTCGCGCTCGCGGTCGTCGTGCCACCGACGCTCCTGGGAGCCCGGGCACTCCGTGCGCTGCAGCTCGGTGACGACGCCGCCCGCCAGCTGGGCACCCGCGTCGAGTGGTCCAGGGCCCTGCTCGTGCTGGCGAGCGTCCTGCTTGCTGCCGTCGCCGTCGCCGCCGCCGGCCCGGTCGCCTTCGTCGCCCTCGCGGCACCCCCCATCGCCGCGCGGCTGTCGCGAACCGGCGGTGTGGCGCTCGTCCCCGCCATGGCGGCCGGTGCCTGCATGCTGCTTTCGGCCGATCTCGTCGCCCAGCACCTGATGGGCGGCCTTCCCGTGGGCGTCGCCACCGCCCTCGTCGGCGCTCCCTACCTGCTGTACCTGCTCGGCCGATCCCACCGCATCGGAGCATCGCGATGACCCCGACACCCGCGTCCACCCACCCCCGCACACTGCCCGACCCGCGTTCTCGCCGTGACCAGGCCGATGCCGCGGATGCAGCGCTGACCGCCACGGGGGTGTCGCTCGCCTACGACCAGCGGCTGGTCGTCGACGACCTGGACGTGGCCGTTCCCCGCGGGAAGGTGACGGTGATCGTCGGGGCCAACGCCTGCGGCAAGTCCACGTTGCTCCGTGGCCTCGCCCGTCTGCTGCGCCCGACCACGGGGACGATCCACCTCGACGGGCACGACATCCACCGGATGCCCACCAAGGCGGTCGCCCGGCGCCTCGGCCTGCTGCCCCAGTCGCCGATCGCCCCGTCGGGCATCACGGTCGGTGACCTGGTCGGCCGTGGCCGGCAGCCCCACCAGCGCTGGTTCGCCCAGTGGAGCGATGCCGACGAAGCGGCGGTGATCGAGGCCCTCGAGGCGACCGGCACGTCCGAGCTCGCCAGCCGTCCCGTCGACGAGCTGTCCGGTGGCCAGCGCCAGCGTGTGTGGATCGCCATGGCGCTCGCCCAGCGGACCCCCGTGATGCTGCTGGACGAGCCGACGACCTACCTCGACCTCGCCCACCAGATCGAGGTGCTGGACCTCCTGCGCGAGCTGAACACGAGCCACGGGCGGACCATCGTCCTAGTGCTGCACGACCTCAACCAGGCCGCGAGGTACGGCGACCACCTGATCGCGATGCGTCACGGACGGATCGTGGCCGAGGGCCCTCCGGTGGAGGTGGTCACCGCCGACCGTGTGCAGGAGGTCTTCGGCCTGCCCTGTCGGATCATCACCGACCCGGTGTCGGGCACCCCGCTGGTGCTGCCGCTCGGGGCAGCCCACCGAACGGGGGCGACGCCGGTCGCCCACGGTGGCTGTCAGGTGGTTGGGGCCGACCTGCGCCAGTAGGCCAGCAACGAGCGGTGGGCACGCCGGACCCCGGCGGCGGCGACGATGTCGCGGACGGCGGCCACCGCCTCGTGCTCGGCGGCCGCCCAGACGAACGCATCCGGGCCCGGGGACTCGTCGGCCAGCGCATCGGGCAGCAGGGTGGTCGATCCGGCCGGCCTGCCCCGGCGGTAGCACCAGCGCACCTCGACGTCCGGCAGGTCGCCGAGCGGTTGGCGGGTCGCGGGGGTGTCGGTCTCGAGGAGCAGGATCGCGGGCGTGCCCGGTGGCCGGGCCCGGAGGACGCCCGCGGCGGCCGGCGTGCCCGTCTCGTCCGCGCACAGCACCCACCTGCTGGCTGCGGGGGGCGGCGCGAACGCGGTCCGAGGGCCCCAGATCGCGACGGGGTCCCCGGGGTTCGCCCGCGCGGCCCAGGCCGACGCGGTCGCCACGCCGCCGTGCAGCACCACGAGGACGTCGATCTCGGCGCTGGCCGGCCGGTGCTCCCAGACGGTGTAGTACGCACCCCGAGGGCGGTCGCCCTCGGGGGTGGCCGCGTACGCCTCCCACGTGAACGAGGTGTCCACGGTCAGCGTCGCCCGCCCCGGGGGCGGCAGGAGCAGGTGGAAGAACGCCTCGGGGCCGGGCAACACGAGGTCGCCGATGGCCGGCCCCGTCAGCGTCACCCGGCGAAGGGCCGGGTGGACGTCCTCGACGCGGCTGACCGCGGTGATCATCGTCTGGATCGGCGTCGCGGCCCCCGGCTGGACGGTGCCCGTGCTCATCCCTGCTCGCAGGGGACTCGGGCGGAGGCCATGAACGCGCACAGCGCCTCGGTCGGCACCGTCCAGGTGTCGTCGGTCCGGACGAGCGAGCCGGTCTGGTCGGTGTAGGCCGGGCGACCCGAGAACAGGACGTCGTAGGTCACCGTGGCCGAGTCCGCGTCGATCGTGACCGCCGTCGGCTGCAGCACGATTCCCCCGACACCGTCCCCGGCGTCGGCGTAGGCCCGGAGGGTGCCCGTCACGGCATCGCCGTCCTCCAGGTGACCCACCTTGTCCTCGACGGGGGCGGAGGAGTCGAACACCAGCTCCCAGACGGCGGCCGCGGCGGCCTCGTCGGGATCGGCGAAGGCCACGGGCTCCGGCGTCTCGTCGACGTCGCCGGTGTCGTCGGTGGGGTCAGCCGACTCCGCAGGGGACGCTGCGCCGAAGGACGATGCGGGCACGGCCGTGGCCGGGTCACCGTCGACCGCCGCCTCGAGCTGCGGGACGAGGCTGTCGAGGAGCGCCGGCAGGCTCAGCAGGCTGCCGAAGGAGAAGGCGCCGGCGGTGACGGTGTCGAGGAAGACCTCTCGGCCCTCCTGGACGGCGGTGAGGGTGTCCCGCAACGGCATGTCGCGGATCGCGGCCTCGGCCTCGGCCCCCGAGGAGACCCAGACGATGACGTCGGTCTCCAGCAGGTCGGCATGTTCGGCGGAGAACGATGCGTAGAACTGGTCACCCGCCAGGTCGTCGTAGGCCTCGGGAGTGACGAACCCCATGTCACCGAGCAGCCGCGCACGGCCGTCCTCGCTGGCGTACGCACCCGGCTGGTCGTCGTAGGTGAAGGCGACGGCGGCGGTGGCTCCCTGGAACTCCGGGTGGTCATCGCGGATCTCCGCGAGGCGGGCCTCGATGTCGTCGACGCGCTGCTGGGCCTCGTCCAGCCGTCCGACGGCCCGACCGATCCGGAGGGCGCGGTCCTGCCAGGGGGTCCCGTACTCGACGAAGTCTGCGGACTGGGCGATCGTCGGCGCGATCGCGCTGAGCAAGCCGTAGTCCTGGTCGGTCATGCCCGAGGAGACGCCGATGATGAGGTCGGGGTCGAGTGCGGCGATGGCTTCGAAGTCGAGCTCGGCGGGGGACAGGACCTCCGGCTCGGCGTCGCCGAGGGCTTCGGTCGCCCACGGCCACACGGCGTGGGGTTGGTCCCCGTACCAGTCACGGATGCCGACCGGCACCACACCGAGGGCCAGCAGGTCGTCCTGATCGTTGAACCCGACCGTGACCACCCGTTCGGGCTCGGACGGGACAACGGTCTCACCGAACTGGTGCTCGATGGTCACGGGGAACAGCGCGCCGTCGTCCTCGGCCGGCCCGGTCGCGGTTGACGAGGAGGACGAGGAGGACGAGGAGGACGAGGAGGTCGTTGCCTCGGACACGGCGTCGGTCGAGGCCGTGGTGACGGCGTCGGGGGACGTTCCGCAGGCGGTCAGGACGATGACGACGAGGGCGGCGGCGGCGTGCACGGGGACGCGGCGGTGGCGGGTTGCGTTCATGCACCCGTTGTAGCGTATGAAGTTAGCCTTACCTAAAATTCAGGGAGCTCGTGACCCAGCGCCGGATCCCAGGTCGGGGTCCGCCGTCAGGGCGGCGAGCAGGCAGTCGGTGGTCGTGATGATGCCGACGAGCCGTCCGTCCTCGACGACCGGAACGGCGCTGATGTGTCGTGACATCATCACGCGTGCGGCGTCGCCGACGCTGGCGTCCGGGCCGATGTGGTGGACCGAGGTGGCCATGACCGACGACACCTCGCGTCCGTGGCCGGACACGTCCTTGACCCCCTCGATGGATCCGCACGCCTCGAGTGACCCCGCGTCGATACGGACGTCGCGATCGCTGACGATGCCGATCAGGACGCCATCCCGCACGACGGGGAGGTGGCGGATGCCGTTGCGCTGCATCGTCGCACGGGCCTCGTGCACCTCGACGGTCGGGTCGACCACCACCGGGTCGCTGGCCATCCACTGCCGCACGGTCATCGCTGCGTCGCCTCCCTCGGCGTCGGTAGGATCGATCGGCTGGAGTATCACCCATCGCCGGGGAAGGACGGGCATGGCGGGGCTGGGAATGGACCTCCACGGGTTGTACGACGCCGCGGAGCGTGTGGAGGTGCATCGCGGCCTCGAGCGGGCCGGGCTCGTGGCGGCGTGCAGCCGGGAGGGCCTCGCCGACCGGGGCTTCCACGAGTGCGATGCCGACCTCGAGCACGAGCTGCGTCGCGCCGTCCTGGAAGCGGGCCGGGAACGGGCCGTCAACCAAGGTTGACACGTCCGCACGGTGTCAACTACGGTTGACGCATGCCCGATGTGATCGTGGTGCCGGACGCGACAGACCCGAACCTCGCCCTCGCGGCGGTGGTCGCGCTACGTCGACGAGCCGACCGGCTCGAGATCGCCGCGGTCGACGAAGCGGTCGCGCAGGGGTGGACCTGGGCCGCGATCGCCGAAGCCCTCGGCGTCAGCCGGCAGGCGGTGCACAAGCGCCATGCGCGACGCGTGGCGCGAACCCGAACCGAAGGAGCCTGACCGTGCTGGCCACAATCATCCGCCGCCTCGGCGACACGAGGACCGTCACCCGGCTGCTGAGCGGCGCCGAGGCCGCCGCCAACGCCGACGGCCAGGAGCTGCCCGACGTCGAGCATCTCGTCCTGTCCGCCTGTGCCCTGCCCGACGGAACCGCCGCCAGGGCCCTCCGTGCGGCTGGGCTGGACCCCGAGGAGCTGCCGGCCGCCATCCGCCGCACCCACAACGCGGCGCTGGGCGCCCCTGCCGACGACGGCGAGCCGACGCGACCGGCCCAGCCCTTCCGTGGGTTGTTCCGGATGTCTGCGGGCGCGGATGCGGCCTTCCGTCGCACCCGCGACCTGCACCAGCAGACCGGTGGCCGGCTGAGGGGCGCCCACGTCGTCCTCGCCGCCAGCGAGCAGACCCGCGGGACCTGGGCGCGCACGGTGGCCATGCTCGAGGTCGATCCCGAGGCCGTCGCCGCAGCCGCTCGCGCCCAGCTCGGCGACTGATCACGAGCCCCGACCACCGGTCGGGACGGTCAGCCCGCCTGCCTGGACACCGCCCGCGCGGTCTGCTCCGCCACGACGTCGGCGATGATGGCCGCCCCGGCCCGCACTCCGGCGGCTGCCGCCGTGATGACCTGCGCCATGGGGTCGGTCACGTTTCCGGCGAGCCACACCCCCGGCACCGACGTCGCACCGGTGGCGTCGGAGGGATACACCTCGCCGATGTCCACCCCGAACGCCTCGATCGGTTCGGCGTGGATCCCGAGCGCGTCCAGGACGGGTGATCGCGCCACCATGCGCTCGTGGGCGACCAGGGCGTCGCACGGCACCACCCGGCCGTCCGCCAGCCTGACGCCGGTCAGGATGTCGTCCTCGATGGCCAGGCCGATCGCCGGACCGCGAAGGACTCCTACGCCACGTGCGGCGAGCGGGTCGAGGTCATCGCCGGCCGCCGCCAGCCCACCCTGGTCGATCAGGGTGACGTCGTCCGTCCACTGCCGCCAGAGCAGCCCGCGGTGCACCCCCGCGGGCGAGCTGGCGAGGACCACGACGCGACGGTCCCGCACCTCCCATCCGTGACAGAAGGGACAGTGCAGGACGTCGCGACCGAACCGTGCATCGAGACCGGGGACGTCGGGCAGCTCGTCCCGCAGGCCGGTGGTGACGAGCAGCCGACGAGCACGCAGGCGCCGACCGTCCTCGAGGGCCACCTCGACGGTGCTGTCAGCCTCCTGGCGAGCCGTGACGGCGCATCCCTCGACGATGCGACCCCCATAGGAGGCCAGCTCCCGCCGACCCAGCGCGAGGAGTTCGGCTGGCGACCTGCCCTCGTGGCCGAGGAAGCTGTGGACGCCGTCGGCGGGGGCGTTGCGGGGACTGCCAGCGTCGACGACGAGCACGGACTGCCTGGCCCTGGCGAGCGTGGTGGCCCCGGCCAAGCCGGCGGCGCCGCCGCCGATGACGAGGACATCCACCGCGGGCAGCGGTGTGGTCGGACCGGAACGCGATGTGGTGGTGGTCATGGGACCACGGTGACGCAGGGATGTCCGTGGCGCACTGGTCCTTGCGTAAGCGGCAAGATCAGTCAGGGGCGACCACCTGGAGGGTGGGCCAGTCGAACCCGAGGCTGCGACGGACCCCCTCGATGCCGACCCCGTCCTCGCCCCGAACCTCGAGGCGGAGCGCACTGCCGTGGTCAGCCCACCCGCCGACGTGCACGGTGCGGACGCTCGCGTCGCGGCCGAGGGCGGCGGCCGTGGCGAGCTGCTCGTCGGTCATGCAGAACCCGACGGTGACGGTGTCGGGGAGGTACCGATCGGGGGGTTCCTCCGCGGGGTCCATCATGCTGATCGGCGCGTCGGCGAGGACGCCGAGACGACGCGAGATCCGCTGCCACTGGTCGAGCTGCAGCGCCCCGGCCCCGATGAGGTGAAGCGGCACGCCGGCGTGGGCCAGCAGGATGTCGGTGACCCAGCGCTGCATGGCCACGGGGACCACCAGGAGCACGGGCCCGCCTCGGGCGGCCCGGGCACAGGCCGTGCCGAGCGCCCAGCCGGCCTGCAGGGCCACGGGACCGCCGAGGGCGGTCACGCCGACGGGCGGCCACCAGGGCCACCAGTCCGGGGGTATGGGGGCTCGGGGCTGCCAGACGTCGACGGTGTATCGGGCGAGCGGACCGGTCCGCTCGGCGCGGTGCTCCAGCTCGTCGAACGCCCTCGCGAGGTGGAGTCGGAGTCCCCGAACGGCCTTGACCATTCGGGGAACGCTACAGCCTGCCTGCGACATCGTCCGGGCGGTGATGGGGCACGGCGGCGACCCGGCCGACGTGGGCCCGGCGTCAGGCCGAGGTGAGGACCGGTGGGCGAGCGGGGGCGACCTCGCCCGGGACGGTGTCGTCGAGCAGACGCTCGCTGGACATCTCGGCCACGAGGCCCTCGGCCCGCGCGATCAGGGCCCCGATGGCGGTGCATGCGTCGCGCTGCTGGGCGATCGCGTCCAGCAACGTCTGCTGGGCGTCGCCCACCTGACCGAGTCCTGCCAACGTGTCCGACATCATGGTGCTCACGGCAGACGTGACGTCGTCCACCTCGGCGACCTTGCCGATCACCTCGACGGTCAGGTCGGCGCTCTGGCGGGCGAGGTCCTTCACCTCGTCGGCGACGACGGCGAAACCACGTCCCGCGGTGCCGGCACGGGCGGCCTCGATGCTGGCGTTGAGCGCAAGCAGGTCGGTCTGGGCGGCGATGCGTTCGATGTCGCCGATGGCGTCGCGGGCCTGCGTGGTCGCGGTCGTGAGGTCGCTGACCCGGTTCACCGCTGCGCTGACGTGCTGACGGGAGACGGTGCTCTGTCGCACGACCTGCTGGGTGATGTGGTCGACCTGCGCCACCGACCCGAGGACGGTCTCCGCCGCCCGGGTCACCTCGGTCAGCTCCTGGACCAGCCGTGCTGCCAGCGCGGCCTTGCGACCGACTTCCTCGTCCTGCCGCTGCTGCTGGCGGAGCTCGTCGCGGTGCCTGGCGGTGGCCACGGCCACCACGCGTTCCTCGGCAGCCTCCTGCGCCTCGGCGACCAGGCGCCACAGCAACATCTGGGCAGCGACCGCACCGAGCACGAAGCCGGCGTGCAGCAGCACCGTCGGCAAGGGGTTGTCACCCGCCGCCATGCCCTGGAAGACGTGCTCCGGCACGAGGAGGCCGAGCACCAGGTGGTGGCCGACCACGAAGGCCAGGGCGATCGCGTAGGGGCGCCAGTCCTGGTACAGCGCGACGAAGGCGAGGACCACGAAGAAGTGGAAGTGGCTGTCGATCCTGCCGGCCGTGAGGTGGACGAGGACCGCGGAGCAGGTCAGTAGTCCCGCAGCGACCGCGGCGGAGCGGGTGAGCTGTCCCTTCCAGAGGACCGCACCTGCCACGAGGGCCAGGATGATGGCCAGCTCGGACACGAGGTGCGAGGGGGCCACGCCCTGCACCACGCCGACGAGACCGAGCGCGGGCACGTGGAGGCCCAGCAGCCGGACGAGCAACCGATGGCGCCGGTCGAAGGTCGTGTCGTCGAGGGTCTGGCTCGGCAGCCAGCTGGCGATGGTCTCCCGCATGTGGGTTCCTTCCGTGCGGCCGGGATCGACAGGCCCATCGGCCGCCCCGTACGAATTCTGAGGAACTGTCGTAGGCTCCACGCATGGCTGAACCGACGGTCACCCACGACGAGGAGCATCACCGGTACACCGTGCTGGTCGACGGCGAGGTGGCCGGGCTGGCCGTCTATCACGACCGGGGCGGTCGACGGCTGTTCGTGCACACCGAGATCGCCGACGAGCACGAGGGCAGGGGCCTGGGGAGCGTGCTGGTGCGGGGAGCCCTCGAGGCCACCGACCGTGACGGCCTGAAGGCCGTGCCGATCTGCCCGTTCGTCGCCGGGTGGCTCGAGCGGCACCCCGAGATGCAGGGCGTGGTCGACGAGGACCGACGCCGGCTCATCGAGTCCGACTGACCTCGCCGTCGGTCCACGGCAGCCGGCCCCGCCGACGCCACACGTACCGACCGATCAGCACGACGGCCACGACGGCAGCCGCCAGGTTCATCCAGTCGGAGTACTGACCGGCCGTCGTCCAGCGCTCGCCGATGGCGGCACCGGCCCAGAGCCACACGGCGTTCCAGATCCCGCTGCCGAGCGCGGTGAGCATCCCGAACCGACGCCGGCCCATGCCCTCGGTGCCCGCGGGCAAGGAGATCACGCTGCGCACGAACGGCACGAAGCGGCCGGTCAGGACGCTTGCCGTGCCGTGACGCCCGAACCAGTCCCCGGCGCGATCCAGGTCGTCGACCTCCGTCAGCGGCAGGCGGGCCAGGGCCGAGCGCGCCCGTCGGTGCCCGAGGCGGCGCCCGATCTCGTAGTAGACGTACGCGCTGGCGGTCGAGCCGATCGTGGCCGCGACCAGCACGCCCCAGAACGACAGGTCCCCGGTGGACGTCAGGTACCCCGCGAAGGGCAGGACGACTTCGCTGGGCACGACCGGCAACACGTTGTCCAGCGCGAGCAGCAACGCCACCCCGACGGGTCCGCCGGAGGCGACGACGTCGACGACCCAGCCGACGAGGCCCGTGAAATCCGACGGATCGGCGGCAGCAGCGAGGAGGGCGGTCGAGGTCACATCGCCACGCCTACCCGGGATCGCCGGCACGGAACCCGCCGTACCGGCTCATCGCCCGACGGGACATGGACCGATGCTGCTCCCTCGGGTCGAGGTGACCGGAGAATGGCGGAATGGACCGCAGGGGGTATCGGGGACCGGCAGGTGTGCTCGCGTGGCTCGGCTACGCGCTGCTGCTCGTCGGGTGGCTGGCCGCGACGCCACCGTTCCAGGCGCCGGACGAGGTCGCCCACTACGTCAGGACGTGGGGACTGGCCGACGGACAGGTGCTCGGGCTGGCGCCGCGGCCCCCGACACCCCCCGATGACGTCGCGGCCGATCCCGAACGCCTGGCCGCCTTCTGGTGGGCCCACGAGACCACGACCTTCGTGTCGATGCCCGAGCACCTCGTGCCGCACGGGCGAGACTGCGCACGCAACGCCGACGAACCCGCGACCTGCATCGACGTGCCACCCGATCCGAGACCGGATCGCCGCAACGCCTCCACCAACACCGGCACCACATCCCCGACATCCGTGGCGGCACCGGCGGCTCTCGTCCGCCTGGGCGACAGCGACACCGAGGCGCTGACATGGGCGCGGATCGGTGAGGTGCTGGCCGTGCTCGTCACGCTCGGGGCCACGCTGGCTGCCCTCGCGCCGCTGGGCCGTCGGGTCCTCCCCGGTGTGGTGCTCGGCCTCACCCCCATGGCCGTGTACCTGGGCGCCGTGCTCAACCCCAGCGGGCAGGAGACCTGGCTGACCCTCGCCTGCCTCGCGCTGTCGTGGCGCATGCTGCGAGCCGACGCCTCGACGTGGTGGGCGGTTGCTGCGGTCGTGCCGGCGCTGCTCCTCCCGCTGGGACGACAACCCGGCGTGGTGTGGGCCCTGCTGGCCCTGGGATCTGCGGTCCTGCTCCAGGCCGATGTGCGGGCCGTCGTCGCCACCCGCTGGCGGTCGCTGCTGCTCTGGGGCGCCGGGTACGCCAGCGGGCTCGTGCTCGGCATCATGTGGAACGCTCGGGCCCTGGTCGACACCCCGGTGGGAACGGACGACGTCGCGCCCGCCGTGGCCGAGTTCCTCGACCGGGTCCCGCTCCTGCTGCGACATGCCGTCGGGGAGTTCAACCTGTTCGAGTTCTCCCTCCCACGGACCATGACCCTCGGGTGGATCCTGCTGGTGGTGGGCGTGGTCGGATGGAGCGCGCTGGGCCCGGCGACGCCAGCGGGAACCGAGCGGGTCCGGGCCCGGTTCACCGCACCGGCGGTCGTCGTCGGCACGCTGGCGTTCGGGGCGGCCTTCTGGGCGTTCAGCTACCAGCACACCGGGTTCGACCTGCAGGGCCGACACCTGCTGCCCGGCCTCGTGCTGGTGCCGGTCGTGGCCGTCCTGGCCCGGCCCCTGCCCTCGTGGGCCGTCAGCCCGGTGGTCGTCGCCTGTGCAGGGGGACAGGCGATCGCGTGGTACCTCACGGCGCGGCGGTTCGGGGTGGGGACCAGCGGCCCCCTGGTGTTCTGGACCGACGCCGCGTGGGACCCGGTGGCGGGATGGTTGCCCTGGCTGGCGGTCGTCACCGCCGGGGTCGTCCTGCTGGCCGGTGCGGGCCTGACGGTACCGTCCGGGGACGTCAGCCCAGCCGGCGCAGCAGCGCCGCCTGGTCCCGCGAACCCACCGGGTCGCCGTCCCGCAGCAGCCTCAGCGTCTCGGCCTGGACCAGGTCGTTGGCCGGGGTGGGGATCCCGTGGAGCCGTCCGGTCAGGACGATCTCCCCGTTGAGCATGGTGACCTCGGAGTCCGAGTGGCCGCGTACGGCGCTCTGCCACGTGGACCCCCCGGGACGCCGGTCGGCCCCGATGTCGGCCCGGGCCACCATCGCGGCTCGACGATGCTGGACCTCCAGGTCCGGGACGATCCCGGCAGCGGCCAGGACCGCTTCGGCCTCGGCGCGCACCACGCCGTAGAGCTCGTCGAAGGATTCCCTCTCGGTGCCGCAGAGGACCTGCAGGGCGTTGCCGACGTTGCCGAGCAGCTTGGCCCACTTCCGGGCGACGATGTCGTCGGTCGCCTCGGAGAGGAACCCGGCCGCGGTCCACGACGCCGCCAGCCGGACGCTCAGGTCGTCGCGACCCGACAGGTACCGCCCGACGTCGAGGACGCCTCGGGGTTCGTTGGCATGGACACGCACGATGCCCGGCTCGAGGTGCACACCGGGGACGTTGATCAGGACGCCCTGGACCCGACGGAACCGGCGAAGTGCCAGGCGTTCGCCCTCGATGCCGTTGTGCATGCAGGCGACCGGGACGTCCGGTCCACCGTGGGCGAGCAGGTCATCGAGCACCGGCTCGACCTGATGGGCCTTCGTGGCCAGGACCACCACGGTGTCCTCGCCGATGGTCGTGTCCGACACGTGGCCGTGGGCTTCGATCGTGACCGTGGTCGAGCCGTCCGGGGCCTCTCGCGTCAGCCCGCCGCTGCGGATGGCGTCCAGGTGTGCCCCCCGGGCGACCACCGACACCTCCTGGCCGGACTCCGCCAACCCCACGGCGAGGGCGCCACCGATGGCACCCGCCCCGACGACGACGGTCCGGATGTCGGTGCTCGTGGTCATCGCCCTACCAGCCCTCGGAGCCGGGTTCGCCCTTGAAGGGCCCGACCACGTCGTCGGTGATCCAGCCACCGTAGAACCCGCCGGCCTGCGGGCGGACCTCCTCGCCGTCCACGGTGCAGCGGACCCGATCCGGGTAGAACGACACCCACCCGGCATGGTCGGCGAACTCCGGATAGGGGGAGGGGTATCGCCAGCCGACCGGCTCGGCCGATCCAGCGAGGGCGACGTACTCGGCCCGTCCCTTCCACTCGCAGTGGCTCGAGCCGGCAGTGGCCTCCAGCGCACCCGCCACGACGCCGTCGGCGGGCAGGTAGAACGCCGGCGGATGGGAGGTCTCCAGCACCCGGACGGTGTGGTCGCTGCGGGCCAGGAGGGTGCCGTCGCCCGCGCGCACCTCGACCGTCCGGTGGTCCGGGACGACGGCCGGTGGCCGTGGGTAGTCCCACACCGACTCCTGCCCGGGACCCGGGTCGACCGCGAACGACGGGCGGGACGACCCCCGGTTGGTCCACTTGTCGCGGGCAGCCTGCAACCAGTCCGGTACGGATGCGCTCATGCCCCGATACTGCCTCGGACCGCGGCGGGCACCACGCGCCGGTTCGGCAGCCTGTGGAACACTCCCGGGCGATGCCCCATCCGCAGATGTTCGACGACGACGATCCCGTGCTGGCCCGAGTCCGTGACCTCGCGCTGGCCCTGCCCGACGCAGCGGAGAAGGTCTCCCACGGCCGTCCCGCCTTCTTCACCACCAAGGTCTTCGCCTACTACGGCGGCGCGGTCAAGGTGGACGGCGAATGGGTGCAGCACGAGCAGAGCGTCATCGTCCTGCCCGAGCCGACGGACCACGAGTCCCTGCGGCAGGACGCCCGGTTCTTCGTGCCGGCCTACCTCGGGCCGTCCGGGTGGATCGGCCTCGACCTCGACGAGGACAGCGACTTCGACGAGGTGGCCGAGCTGCTGGAGGACTCCTACCGCAGGACGGCCGGCGTGCGACGCGTCGCGCGGCTGGACGCCGACCGGTCCACGAACCGCTAGCGGCCCGTCACGGGCGTCATCCAGCGGCCGGTGGGATCAGGCCGGGCTGCCGCCCGACACGACCTGCCACGCCATCAGGCCGCCGACGGCGATCGCGATGCCAGCGAACCCCTGGCGCAACGCATCGTCCGGTGCACGGTCTGCCAAGCGTGCGCCGACGGCGGCGCCCGCGAGGCCACCGAGGCCGAACAGCAACCCCAACGACCACTGGACGGTGTCGCCCGTCGCACGCCCGGCGAGGCCGGCCAACGCGCTGATCAGCACGACGAGCTGGGAGGTGCCGACCGCCATGGACATGCGCATGTCCCTGGTGAGGAGGAGGGCAGGCACGATCAGGAAGCCCCCGCCCACGCCGAGCAGCCCCGTCAGGACTCCGATCCCGCCACCGGCCGCGGCGGTGGCCACGACGCCCCCTCGCGCGTCACGCTCCGCTGACAGGGCGGGGTCCTCGTCGGCCGTCGAGGGCCGGGTGAGCAGCCACACGGCGGTCCCGACGAGCAGCACGACGAACGCCCCGGTGAGCAGTCGTTCGGGCAGGCCGCTGGCCGCCCAGCCTGCAGCGGCGGCCGTGCCCGCGGCCGCCGCGCCGAAGGCCAGTCCCTCCTTGCACGAGCACCGACCGGCCTTGCGGTGCACGACGAGCCCAGCCACGGCCATCAGGGCGACGGCGACCAGCGACGTGCCGGTGGCCTCGCGCGTCGACAGGCCGAGCAGGAAGATCAGCGCAGGGACCGTCAGCAACGACCCGCCGGCCCCGAGCAGGCCAAGTACCGCCCCGACCAGCGCACCGATCGGGACGGCGACGAGGTGATCCACTACTGGGTCAGCCCCTCGAGGGCGCGTTCGAGGCGCTCACGTGCGTCGCTGCCCACGTCGGACAGCGCGTCGCCGGCCATGCGCAGCATGGCCATGGGGTCGGCCGCGACGACGTCCGTGCCGCCGTCGGCGTTTCCACGGAGCAGGACGTTGCAGGGCAGCAGCGCGCCGATGTCCGGGTCGGCCTCGATGGCCTGCCGTGCGAGCGGTGGGTTGCATGCGCCGAGGATCCTGTAGGGACCGACGTCCTCGCCCAGCTTGTCCTTCAGGGCGGACTGGACGTCGATCTCGCTGAGGATGCCGAAGCCCTGCTCGGCCAGGGCCGCGCGGACCTTCTCCTCCGCGTCGGCCGGGGCGATGTCGAGGGTGACGGTGATGGTGTAGTCGCTCATTGCTGGCACTCCTGTGGTGGTGCGTGCGTTCGGTGTGTGTGCTCGAGCCCGGTGGTCGATCAGGCGTCGTCGGAGGTCGTCGGCAGGTCCGCCGCGTTCCATGCGCTCATGCCGCCGAGCAGGTTGGTGATGTTGTCGCGGCCGTGGTGCCGGAGCAGCGCTGAGGCGACCGTCGACCGGAAGCCGCTGCCGCAGACGACGAGGACGTCACGGTCGGCAGGCACCTCGTCGATGCGGGAGGGCAGCTCTGCGCCGGTGATGAACTGGGCACCGGGCGCATGCCCGTCCGCCCACTCACCGGGCTGGCGGACGTCGAGGACGTGGTACCGGTCGAGGTCGTCGGCGAGGTCCTGCACGGTCACGGTCGGCAGGCTGGCCATCGGGCGGCCCGCCGTCCGCCACGAGAACATGCCGCCGCGCAGGTGCCCGACAGGACGGTCGTAGCCGATCCGCAGGAGGTCCCACGTGATCTCCTCGAGCTGGTCGGTGTCGTCGACGACCACGAGCGTACGGGCCCCCTCGGGCAGGACGGTGCCGGCCCAGGTGGGGAACGAGGAGCCGTAGCCGACGTTGAGCGCACCGGGGATGTGTCCGCTCGCGTAGGCCTCCGGCTGGCGCGTGTCGAGGACGATGACGTCGCCGTCGAGGTCCACGTCGTCGACGTTGACCGGCGGCGGCAGGTCCACGGTCCCGACCGGCTCCACGCCCTCGGCGTTGCGTCCACGCATCCGCGGCCAGTACGGCGGCACGGCCGGCAGGTTGTCCAGCCGCAGGCAGTGCTCGACGAACTGGTCCTTGTCCGACACCTCGCGCAGGATCGCGTTGGTCCGGCGCTCGTAGCCGACCGTGGTCACGAGACGTGAGCCGATGTCACCGCCGCAGAGCGACCCGGCGACGTGGGTCGGGTACACGAGAACGTGGTCGGGGAGGGTCAGCAGCTTCTTCTGGATCGTGTGGCAGAAGGACTCGGCCGACGCCTTGGTCTGCTCCTCGGTGCCGAGCAGGTCGGGCCTGGCCAGGTCACCGACCAGCAGGGCTCCACCCGACAGCAGCATCGCCGGCTCGTCGTCGTCGAGCTGGCCGTCGGTCAGGAGGAAGCTGATGTGCTCGGGGGTGTGGCCCGGCGTGTGCAGCACGGTGATGCCGACCTCGCCCATCTCGAGCTGATGGCCGTCCTTGACGGGTTCGTGGTCGTAGCCCAGGTGGTCGGTGTGGCCCGACCCGAGGGCCGTCGCGCCGGAGCGCTCGACCAGCTCGTGCAGGCCCGAGAGGTAGTCGTTGTGCTGGTGGGTGTCGACGACGTAGCGGATGCGGTAGCCCTCCCGGGCCGCCAGGTCCAGGTACGCCGACACGTCGCGCCGGGGGTCGACGACGATGGCGTCGCCCGTCTGCTCCGAGGCGATCAGGTAGGACGCGTGCCCAAGGGACTCGTGGTGTAGCTGTTCCAGCTGCATGTCCTGCTCCGTTCCTTCTTCGAGGTCCGACTGCGTTGGGTGCCAACATACCCCCCGGGGTATATACTGCAAGCCCATGAACACCGATCGGATACCCACCGACGCACGGGACGACGCCATCAAGCGCCTCCGTCGCGCCGCCGGCCAGCTCCAGGCCGTGGCCCGGATGCTCGAGGACGGCGCCGACTGCGTGGCCGTCCTGCGCCAGCTGGCAGCCGGAAAGGCTGCGGCGGAGCGTGCAGGCGTGAAGCTGCTGGCGGCCGGGCTCGCAGAGTGCCTGACCGAGGCTCGCGAGGACGACCTGTCCACCGAGGAGTTCGAGAAGCTGTTCATGACCCTGGCCTGACCGTTCGGTCGGCCACACCCAACCAATCCATCGATGACCGGGAGGTCTCATCCATGTGCGCACCCGCACGATGCTCGAACTGCTCGAAGACGACCTGGAGTGGCTGCGGCCAGCACGTCGATCAGGTCATGCGCGGGGTCCCCAAGGACAACCGCTGCACCTGCACATCCGAAGAACGCGCGCAGGCGCGCCGGTCGGGTTCCCTGATGTCACGGCTGTTCGGCGGGCGATAGGCACGTCGCTACCCTGTCGGTCGAGGGCCGGTCACCGCGGCCCTCCCGACGAGGGGCGCCCGTACCGGCCAGCACGACGGGCGCAGGGAGATCGTCATGCCATGGTTCGTGTTGGTCGTCGCGGGGTTGTTCGAGGTGGTCTGGGCCAGCCTGCTGGAGGAGACCAAGGGGTTCACGCGCGTCGTGCCGACCGTCGGATTCGTGCTGTCCCTGGCGATCAGCATGTACCTGCTGAGCGTCGCCACCCGGACGATCCCGGTCGGAACCGGCTACGCGGTCTGGGTGGGCATCGGCGCCGTGGGGGCCTTCGTGGTCGGCGTCGTGTTCAGGGACCAGGCCACCAACGGACCGCAGGTCGCGGCCGTCCTTGCGCTCGTCGCCTCGATCATCGCGGTCAAGCTCACGGCCGCCGGCTGACACGTCTCACCTGACGTCACCTGACGAAACACCTACGGAACGGGAACTCCCCGGGTCGGTGTGCTTGACTCCCCGGCGTCATGAACTCACCCCGCGTACTCACCGCCGTCCTTGCCGTCCTCTGCCTGCCGTTGCTGGTCGGGCTTCCCGCCACGGCCCAGCCGGGCCCGATCGACTTCGACCTCCGCCAGTGGGAGCCCCTCGGACCCGATGGCGACTGGGAGGTCTCCGCCGATGGGCTGGAGGTCGTCCAGCGGACCAACGCCGACCCGTTCTTCTTCGTCTCCCCTGACAGCGTCATCGACGCCACCATCAGCGGGACGTTCGAGGTGGAGACGACCAGCGACGACGACTACGTGGGCTTCGTCCTGGGCTACACCGGCCCGACCCTCGCCGACGAGCACGACTACGACTTCCTGGTGCTGAGCTGGAAGCAGGCCGACCAGTCCGGCTTCGGCGGCTGCACCGCACGGGCGGGGTTCACCCTCGCCCGAGTCGACGGGCGCCTCCTGGAGCAGCCCGACGAACGCGGCGACGGCAGCGACTTCGTGCTCGACACCTTCTGGTGCCAGGAGCAGGTCAACGACGATCCGCGCTACGAGGTCCTGGCCACCGCATGGGACCCCGACGGTGGCTGGGAGGACAACACCGAGTACGCCTTCGAGCTGACCTACACCTCCACCCGGTTCGAGCTGCGGCTGGACGACCAGCTGGTGATGGCCGTCGACGGCACGTTCCCCGCCGGCAGGTTCGGGTTCTACAACTACTCCCAGCCGAACGCCCGCTACTCCGGGTTCGCCCAGCAGGACACCCCGCCGAGTCCGACGCCGACGCCGACGCCGACCCCCAGCCCCGGTGAACCGGGCACCAGCCGGCTGCCGGGGAGCAGCGCCGGTGACGCCGAGGACGTCGCCAACCAGGTGTGTGAGTTCCTCGTCCCCGACGGGACCGGGACCCAGGTGGCGATCGCCCGCAACGACGACTTCGCCGACGCCCTCGCCGGGTCACAGCTGCCGTTCGTGCAGTGCATCCTCTTCACCGACGGCGGTCCCGACGCCGACCTCGACCCCCGGACCAGGGCGGCCGTCGACCGGGCGCTCGGTGGCGACGGGGTCGTCTACCTGCTCGGAGGGACCAACGCGGTGTCGGTGGCCGTCCAGGACGAGCTGGACACGGCGGGCTACGAGACCCGGCGCCTGTTCGGACCCACTCGCTTCGAGACCGCGGAAGCCGTCGCCCAGGAAACGATCTTCGACCTGATCCAGGAGGGCCTGCCGCCGCGTGACGTCGTGGTCGGGTACGGCCTGAACTGGCCGGATGCCATCACCGCCGGGGCATGGGTCCACGCCCGTGCGGGCGCCCTCCTCGTCCTCACCGACACCGGCACGCTGCATCCCGCAGCTGCCCGCATCATCGACCAGGCGGCTCCCGACCGCACCGTCCTCGTCGGCGGGGAGGGTGTTGTCGGCCCGGCCGTCGAAGCGGTCGTCCCCAACCCCCAGCGGGTCGCGGGGATCAACCGGATGGACACCGCCGTGGCCATCGCCGAGGACCTGTGGCCCGACATCCCGGCATCCGGCGAGGACTTCGTCTTCGTCAACCTCGACCGGGCCGACGCCTGGACCCTCGCCCTCGCCGCAGCCCCGCTCGCCGCAGCCATCGACGGCCCGCAGCTCGGGGTGCGGACCAGCAGCCTGCCGGCGGAGACCGAGCAGTACCTCATCGACTCGGGCCTCACCACGCCGCCCAGCCGGGTGGTCCTCGGCGACCTGTCGTTCATCGACAACGACGTCGTGTCGTCCATCGAGGTGATCACGGGCGGCTGACCGCCCCCGGGCGGCCGGCTCGGAGCGGTGTCGCAGGGGAACCGTAGGATCGCTCGTCGATGGTCGACGAGCGATGGGGACCCCAACGGGTGCGGGACTACGCACCCGATGCCAGCTCCTTCGCGGCCGCGAAGAAGCTGGCTCGGTCGGCTGCGTGGTCGGGCCTCGGACGGCTCGACCAGCTGCTCTGGGGCCGATGCCAGGGCTCGGGCGCGACGCCGTACCGGGTGAGCGTCGACCTGTCGGGGCCTTCCGTGACGTGCACGTGCCCGTCACGGAAGCAGCCGTGCAAGCACGGGCTGTCGTTGTTGCTGGTCTGGCTGGCCGACGTCGACGGGTTCGGCAGCACCACCGACGCCCCCGAGGACGTGCTGGCCGCCGCCCGGCAACGGGCGTCCCGGGCGGTCACCGAGGACCGACGGGCACCCGTCGACCCCGAGGCCCGGGCCCGGCGCGTCGCCAAGCGGCTGGCCCTCATGGACGGCGGCATGGTGGAGCTGCGCCAGTGGTTGGATGACGTCATCGTCGACGGGCTGGCCGCCACCCGGTCCAGGCCCCACGCCTGGTGGGACCTCGTCGGTGCCCGCCTCGTCGATGCCCAGCTACCGGGCCTTGCCGACCGTGTGCGGGCGTTGCCGACGACGATCGCCGGACGGGACGACTGGGCGTCGGTCCTCCTCTCCGAGCTGGGGCGGCTCCACCTCACCGTGGCCGCATGGGAACGGCGGGGCGATCTGCCGCAGGCCGACGCTGCGGACCTCCGCACGTTCCTCGGGTGGGCACGACCGACCGCCGAGGTGCTCGACGGCGAGCGCCTGGCGGGGGAGTGGACGGTCCTCGGCATCGGCACCTCCGACACCGGCCGGGTGGTGGAGCAGCGCACGTGGCTGCACCATCCCGTCGAGGGCCACGTCATCCTCCTCGACTTCGCGGGCGGTACCGCCACCCCGCCCACACCGCAGCTGCTCGGCAGCATCCTCGAGGTCGAGATGGCGATGTACCCCGGACGGCCACCCCGGCGGGTCCGGTTCGCCGACGACCCGGTGACGGTCGGCGAAGCCGACGAGCTGCCGGTGTCGGAGGAGGGCTGGGCTGCCGCACTTCGGTCCGTCGCGGACCTGGCCGCCGATGCGCCGTGGCAGGACCGGTTCCCGTGCACGGTCGCGGGTGTCCGGCTGGTGGACGCCGACGCCGACAGCCCACGCGTCGTCGACCGGGCCGGCGGTGCGCTGCCCGCGGTCGGGCTGGACCCGTGGGCCACGCTCGCCATCACCGGCGGGCGCCCCGCGACCATGTTCGGCGAGGTGCTCCACGACGCCTTCCGACCGCTGACCGTCGCCATCGACGGACGGCTGCTCGCCGTCCCGGTCCTGCAGGACACCGCTCGCTGGCAGGACCGAACGGCATGACCGAGGACTGGCGGTGGAACGACCTGGTGGCCCATGCCACGCTCGGCACCGGTCGTCGTGGGGACCTGCCCCGGCGGACGCTCGTCGGCCTCGACCTGCCCGTCGACGGCACGGTCGAGGATCGGCTCCTGCGGACCGCAGCGGCCGCGTGGGCCGCCCGCCGGACGAGCCTGCGGCCGCAGCCGGTCGGATCCGTCGACCCGCGGTGGGCGGCCCCGACCGAGGAGTCCCTCACCGTGGCCCCCGGCCCGGCGCTCGAGCTGCTCGACGCGATCCTGTCCGGCCTGGTGGCCGGTCCCGACCGGGGGGCACTGCTGACCCGCTGGTTGGCGGAGGCGGCGAGCGCCGGCTGGCGCATCGCCAGCCACCACCTCACCGACGTGCTCGACGAGGTACCGCGCCCGGTTCCCGCCGAGGCGGTCGCCGCCGTCGGCCGGCAGGGCCGCTGGTTGGCGTCGCTGGGCCGGAGCCGCTGGGCCGACGCCCTGATCGATGTCGCCACCGCGGAGGAGCAGCTGGCGATCGGAGGACGCCAGCGCCGCGTGGCGGCCACCCGCCTCTGGTCGGCCGCCCCCGACCGCGGCCACGCGATCGTGTCGCAGCGATGGGGCCACTGGCCAGCGGCCGTGCGCACCGACGTGCTCGAGGCCGTCGATCACCTTGTCGGCCCCGACGACGAGGCGTGGCTCGAGGCGGCCCTCGGTGACGAGACGCCGCGGGTTCGCCACGCCGCCGCACGGGCCCTCGCCACCCTGCCCGGCAGCCGCCGAGCCGACCGCATGGCCGACCGCCTCCCCGGCATGCTGCGGGTCGAGCGGCGTCGGCTGCGGACCGACACGGTGGCCATCGTCGACGTCAGGCCGACGGCCGCCGACCTCACCGATGCGACGGCAGCACCCCCTCCTGTCGGGCTGACGGCCTGGTGGCATGCCCAGGTGCTGTCGGCCGCGCCCCGTCGGGCGTGGGAAGGCGTCGTCGGATCACTCGACGGGGCCGTCGCGGTCCTCGGTGACCACCCGCTGCTGCTGCTCGCGGCGGCTCGCGCGGCCGCCGACCAGCGGGACGACACCTTCGCCGATCGCCTCCGCCCGTTGCTGCTCGCGACCCACGAGGCGCCCCTGCCCCCCGGATCGGTCCTGCCGCCCGGCGGCGATCGGTGGATGGAGGGGCTACGGGACCTCCTCGCGCTCGTCGCCGGGCCGTGGCCGGCGGCGCTGACCGACGAGGTCGTCAGCTGGTGTGCGACCCACCCCCGACCGGGGACGGCGCTGGGGACCATGGCCACCCTGCTGGTCACGCGCGCCGGCCCCACGCTGGACGACCGCCTCGCCACGGCCAGGCCCTCCGGCCCCCACGCCCGGATGGTGGCGTCCGCCATCGACCGCATCCGGCTCAGCCGTTCGTTGCACCGGGCCATCGACACGATGACGTCGGACCGAACGGCGACCGCGGAACCCCACGCAACCACTCCAGACACGATCCCGACCGGAGACGCCAGATGACCGACCGCCCCACGCAGCCACCGACGGCCCAGCGTGCGCACGCCGAGGACGCCTTCGCCGACGAGCTGGCCGCCATCGCGGCAGCAGACGACCGGCCTCGTCCGCCGTCGTGGCAGCTGTCCCCGTGGGCCGTCGCCCTCTACCTGCTCGGCGGCACCCTGCCCGACGGCACCGCCATCGAACCCAAGTACATCGGCCGGCGGCGCCTGGTCGAGGTGGCCATCGCCACCCTCGCGACCGATCGCGCCCTGCTGCTCCTCGGCGTGCCCGGCACGGCCAAGACGTGGGTGTCGGAGCACCTGGCGGCGGCCATCTCGGGCCGGTCGACGCGGATCGTGCAGGGCACCGCCGGCACGCCGGAGGACGCGATCCGCTACGGCTGGAACTACGCCTCGTTGCTGGCCAAGGGACCGTCGGCGGAGGCGATGGTCCCCTCGCCGGTCATGCGGGCCATGCAGGAGGGATCCGTCTGCCGCATCGAGGAGCTCACGCGCATCCCGGCCGACGTGCAGGACGCCCTCATCACCATCCTGTCGGAGAAGTCGATGCCCATCCCCGAGCTCGACACCGAGGTCCAGGCGGCCCCCGGATTCAACGTCATCGCCACCGCGAACGACCGGGACAAGGGCGTCAACGACCTGTCCTCCGCGCTCCGTCGCCGGTTCAACACCGTCGTCCTTCCGCTTCCCGACACCGTGGAGGCGGAGGTCGACATCGTGCGAGCCCGTGTCACCTCCCTCGGTGCGTCACTGGCCCTCCCGGCCGACCTCGACGCCCTTTCGCAGATCCAGCGGGTCGTGACGATCTTCAAGGAGCTGCGGGAGGGACGGACCGTCGATGGTCGCGCGACGGTCAAGACTCCCTCCTCGACCCTGTCGACCGCAGAGGCGATCAGCGTCATGACCAACGGGCTGTCCCTCGCGGCCCACTTCGGTGACGGCCGGGTCTCGGCAGCTGACATCGCCGGCGGGATCCGCGGGGCCGTCGTCAAGGACCCTGTCCAGGACGCGATCGTGTGGACGGAGTACCTCGACACCGTGGTCCGGGACCGGGACGGCTGGGACGACCTGTACGCCGCGTGCCGGGAGCTGGGCTAGGTGCCGACCGACGACGTCGTCGTCTGCGGCGTCCGCCACCACGGGCCCGGTTCGGCACGGTCGGTCCTGACCGTGCTGGAGCAGGTCGCACCCGCGCACGTCGTCATCGAGGGCCCACCGGAGCTCGACGGCATCGTCGGGTGGGCGGGGGACGCGGACCTGGTCCCGCCGGTCGCGGCCCTGGTCTACCGGCCGGACCTGCCGTCGCGGTCGTCGTTCTACCCGATGGCCACGTTCAGCCCGGAGTGGAACGCGCTGCGCTGGGCGGTCCGCAACGACGTGGCCGTCTCCTTCGCCGACCTGCCGGCAACCCACGAGCTGGCCGACAGCTACGACCGCGACGACGAGCCCGAGACGTGGATCGACCCCATCGGACAGCTCGCCGCTGCCGCCGGGTACACCGACGCCGAGCGCTGGTGGGAGGACGCCGTGGAACACCGCCACACCGCGGCGGAGGGGTTCGCCGCCATCACCGAGGCCATCGCCGCCATGCGTGCCGGCCACACCGACGACCCGCACCTGCGACGCCGCGAGGCCGCCATGCGCCGGGTGCTGCGCCAGGTCATGGCGTCCGGGGAGGGGCCGGTCGTCGTGGTCTGCGGGGCCTACCACGCGCCGGCGCTGACCCCCGACCGGTTCCCGACCAGGACCGCCGACACCACGACGCTCAAGGGGCTCCGTCGGCAGAAGGTCGCCGTGACGTGGGTGCCGTGGACGTCGGGACGGCTGGCCGCGGGATCGGGGTACGGCGCAGGGGTCACCTCACCGGGCTGGTACGCGCACTGCTACGCCACCGACGACGACCAGCGGGTCGAACGCTGGATGGTCAAGGTCGCGCGTGCGCTGCGGGACGCCGATCTTCCGGCCCCCACCGCCTCGGCGATCGAAGCGGCGCGCCTGGCCAACAGCCTCGCGTCCCTGCGAGGCCGTCCCCACGCCGGTCTCGTGGAGTGCACCGACGCGGCGCTGGCCGTGCTCTGCGGTGGACGGTCCGAACCGCTGCAGGTGATCCACGACGAGGTCGTGGTCGGCCACGAGATGGGGAGCGTGCCCGACGGGGTCCCCCAGGTCCCGCTCGCCAGGGACCTGGACGCCGCGGCCCGGTCGGCCCGCCTGCGACGGACCGCGGAGGCGAAGACGATCGTCTGTGACCTGCGCACACCAGCTGGTGCCGCCAAGTCCATCCTGCTGCACCGCCTCCTGCTGCTCGGCATCCGCTGGGGTCGGCACGCTGACGCCGGCGGCACGACGGGAACCTTCAAGGAGGGCTGGACGCTGCAGTGGACGCCCGAGCTCGCCGTGGCCGTCATCGCCGCGTCGGTCCACGGCGGCACCGTCGAGCAGGCCGCGACCGTCCGGGCCGTCGAACGGGCACGGAACGCCGAGCACCTCGTCGACGTCGTCGACCTGCTGCACGAATGCCTGCCCGCGGACCTGCCCGAGGCGACTGGTGCCCTGGTGGAGGAGGTCGACCGCCGGGCGGCCACGACCCACGACACGTTGCACCTCATGCGCGCCACCGAACCCCTCGCCAGGGTGTGCCGCTACGGCGACGTGCGCCAGCTCGACACCAGCCGGCTGCGTGACGTGCTCGACAGCTTGGTCCGGCGGATCTGCGCCGGCCTCTCCACCGCCGTGGTCGGGCTCGACGACGACGCGGCCCTGCAGGCCCGCAGGGGCATCGACGCGGTGATCGCCGCCGTCAGGATGCTCGACCATCCCGCGCTGACCGGCATGTGGGTCGAGGCGGTCGCCAAGCTGGTGGACCGGCGCCGGGTCCACGACGGCATCGTCGGGCGCACGGTCCGCTACCTGCTGGACGGCGGGCACCTCCCGGCCGAGGACGTGGCCGCGCGGGTCTCGCGTGCCCTGTCGCCGGCCCGCCCCGCTCGCGACGCGGCCTCGTGGGTCGACGGGTTCCTCGACGGCGACGCCGCGCTCCTGCTGCTGGATCCGACCCTGCTGGGCATGCTCGACGGATGGATCAGCTCCGTCGACGTCGAGGTCTTCGACGACCTGCTGCCGTTGCTGCGCCGCACGTTCTCGCGGTACACGCCGACCGAACGCAACCACATCGGCCAGCGCGTCCGACACGGCACGACCCGTGTGGCGGAGGAACGACCGCTCGACCCCGACGTGGCACCGCGGGCGATCCGCCGAGTGCTCGAGCTCTACGGGGCCGCCACGTGACCCCCGACCACACGCCCGACCAGCCCACGCCCGACCAGCCCACGCACGACCGGGACACAGGCGACCCGGCTGCCCAGGACCGGTTGCGGCGCTGGCGGCTGGTGCTGGGGTCCGACGACGGCGCCGACGGTACCGGGGTCGACCTGGCCGGCCCCGACATCCAGCGCGACAGCGCGCTGGAGGCCCTGTACGGCAGCAACACCCGACGGCAGGGCGGCCTCGGTGGGTCCTCACCGCGGGTCGCCAGGTGGCTCGGGGACATCCGGACCTTCTTCCCCTCCACCGTGGTGCAGGTCATGCAGCGCGACGCCATGACACGGCTGGGACTCGCCGATCTGCTGGTCGAGCCGGAGATGATCGACGCCGTCCAGCCCGACCTGGACATGGTCACCACCCTGATGGGGCTGTCCGGCGCCATCCCCGACCGGTCCAAGCAGGCTGCCCGCCTGCTCGTGCGGGCGGTCACCGACGACCTGGTGGCCCGGCTGGAGTCCACCACCCGACAGGCCGTGAGCGGGGCGATCAGCCGGTCGACCCGTACCCGCCGGCCCCGGCACGGCGACATCGACTGGCCGGCGACGATCGCCGCGAACCTGGCCCACTACCAGCCCGAGTACCGCACCGTCATCCCGCATCGGCTGGTCGGCCACGCACGCCGGCGCAGCCACATCGACCGACGCATCGTGCTGTGCCTCGACCAGTCCGGCTCGATGGCCGACAGCATCGTCTACGCCTCGGTGTTCGGTGCCATCCTCGCGTCGCTGCCGGCGGTCGACGTCCGCCTGGTGGTGTTCGACACGACGGTGGTCGACCTGACCGATCGCGTCGAGGACCCCGTCGACGTGCTGTTCGGCGTCCAGCTGGGCGGTGGCACCGACATCAACGCCGCCCTCGCCTACTGCCAGCAGCTGATCGACCAACCCAGCGACACCGTGTTCGTGCTGGTGTCGGACCTCCACGAGGGCGGGGTCCGCACCGAGATGCTGCGCCGCTTCGGACAGCTGGTCACCTCCGGGGTGACCGCCATCGCCCTGCTGGCGCTGTCCGACATCGGCACGCCCTCGTGGGATGCCGACAACGCCGCGGCGCTGGCCGAGCTGGGGGTGCCGGCGTTCGCCTGCACCCCCGAGTTGTTCGCCGACATGATGGCCGCCGCGATCAACCGCGACGACGTCGGCCGCTGGGCCGGCGACAACGACATCGCCGTGGCCCAGCCGACCGACTGAGGATCCCTACGGGGTGGTCGTCACCTCGTAGTAGGGCAGGCGGATGTTCGACCCGCCCTTGCCGTTGAAGAACCCGGTCGACGCGGCGCTGATGGCCCCGAAGGTGACCTCGGTCCCGATGCCGTCGATGACCTTCTTGTCCAGGGCCGGATCGATGGTGAAGGAGAAGGTGTAGGTGCCGTCGGTGTCGAGCGGCTTGTTGACGGTCCCGCTGCCGATGACGGTCCGCTGGAAGGAGGGAGTCCCCTCGACATGGGCGGACACGGTGAGGGTCACCGAGGAGTCCGCTGCGACGACCGGGCCGAGGAACCCGGTGTACTGGATGGTGGCGGTCAGCGGGGTCCCGTCGGCGCGCAGGACGTAGGTGGCCGGAACGCTGGAGTCGGCCGGGAAGGACAGGGTGTTGCCACCGTTGACGTAGCCCAAGGGGGTGAAGTCGAGGCTGCTGCCGACGTTGTTGTTCCCGACGTTGCGGCCCAGCCAGTAGCTGGTGGTGTCGCAGGTGGTGCCGTCGGACCCCTGGACACATCCGACGTTCATGTTCAGCGTGTGGGTCTTCTTGGTGTAGGTGACGTTCTGGGCCGACGCGAGCGCGGGGGTCAGGACGGCGAGGGCCACTGCGACCACGAGGGTGAGCAGCCGGACGGGGAGGGACGAGCGAGCAGTGAAGGTGGTCATGGCAGGCCTGTTCGCCACGGGTCCCCCCAACTCCTGCTCGACGCGCGCCGCTTCGTTCAGCCCTCGGCGAGGACGATCACGCGATCACCCCGACCGAGCCGCACTTCGGTGGACCGGCCCGGGTTGACCACCACCCCGTGGGCACGTGCCGGGTCGTCGCCGAGGTCGACCAACCGGTACCCGATGGCTGTCTCGCCCCGGGCAGCAGCGGCCGCCACAACGGTGCTGAACGGCGTCGCGACATCCGGCTGGACGTAGTGGTGCGCGGGCCGCAGGTAGATCTCGGACCCCTCGGGGTCGAACAGCTGGGTGAAGACCGTCTCGAGGGCCGGGGTCTCGGAGACCTGGCTCATCAGGAGGCTGATCAACCGCTCGGACACGATGAAGTCATCGGCCGACGTCGTGCGCAGCAGCTCACGGTTGCGGCTGTCGAGGACCTCGGTCACGACCGCGAAATGACAGTCGTGTCGGGCCGCGAGATCGCGCAGGTGAAGCAGGGTGATCATCGTGTCGGTGTCCGCCTCGTCCCGCCCGGCCGCATGGGCATCGGCAAGGATGATGACGTGGTCGATCGCGCCCAGGGCCATCTCCTCGAGGACCGTCCGCCGGGTGATGTCAGCCGTCCGAGTCGTGAGGGTCATCGTGCGCAGCTCGGCACCGAGCTCCTCGAGGGCGGGCTGCACGTCCGGATGGCTGGTCACCACCTCGACCGTCGAATTGTCGGGTACGTAGGCGTCGAGGTTGCGCAGGAGCACCGTCCCCCGGTCGTTCCAGCCGAGGACGAGGGTGCGTTCCGGAGGCATCGACGTCGCGGTCGGTGACTGGATGTGGACCTCGATCGGCGAGGCGACCGGCGCGTCGGGCAGCACGACGCGGTCGTCGTCTGCCGCGATGGCGATCACGACGTCGTCGGCTCCGAGTACGAGGTCGGCAGGGGGGTTGAGGGCGATGGTTCCGTCGACGTGGCGGAGCCCGATGGGGCTGCACGTCTCGAAGGACAGCAGCACCTCGCGCCAGGTGCGCCCGGCCAGCGCGGGGACGGCGGAGAAGTAGATCTCGTCGCCGTCGAAGTCCAGCAGCTCGTGGATGACCACCGACAGGCCCGACTGGCGACAGGTCTGTGCGGTGATCCGCGCGATCAGGTCACCGACGCCCAGGAGCCGCACGTCGTCCCCGCCGATGATCCGCGCAACCTCGCGGTTGGCGGGGTCCTCGATGGTGGCGACGATGTGGTTGCTCCCGGGCGGACGCACCGACGGATCGCTGAGCGCAAGCAGCCCGCGGAGCACGAAGCGGTCGCGATGGTCCTCTTCCGGAGCGACCAGCACCACCGATCGGGCGGTGGCAGGGCTGACGATCGCGAGGTCCGTGATCGACATCGGGTTGCCCGACCGGCAGATGACCCGGGTGTCGCCGAGCAGATCGCCCAGCTGCTCGCGGATCTCGTCCTCCATCTCCACCTTGTCGCGCTCCGCCATGACCACGACCCTCGGCCTGGCGACGTTGGCGTTGGCCACCGCGAGCTCCGACAGGATGACCAGCACCTTCGGCGACCACCCCAGGATCAGGGAGTGGCCGTCCTCCACGACGACCGACCGGCCCTTGCGCAGCTGCTCGAGCCGGCCCTCGATGCCGGTGGTCAGCACGCCGATCAGGGTCGACAGGATGAACAGCCCGCCGATGGTGACGAGCAACATCACCGCACGGAACGCCCAGCCCACGTCCGCCCCGACCGCACCCGCATCGAGGGCACGCATCAGGGATTGCCACACGGCCTCTGCCGCGCCGATCGACTCCGCGTCCTCGGGGTGCAGCCCGAGGAGGACGAGGATGGTCGCGCCCAGCACGACCACGGTCACCGAGAGGACGCCCAGCCAGCCGATCAGGGCCACCGATCCTCGGGACAGCGAGCGGTCGAAGGCGTAGGCCGAGCGGGTTCGTAGCGACCGATGGGGCCGAGCGGGGGGAGCGGTCCTCACCGGGGGCGACGACGGGGGGAAGCGGCGGGCACGCACGACACGGGCGGACATGGCTCTCTCTTCTTCACCTGGGCCCGTCATCGGGCCGAAGGCTGGAAGCTACTCCTCCGTGGCCTCGTCGTCACAGAGCGCATCCGGTCCCGCTAGCCTCGGGCCGGTGACCACCGCCGCCCCTCGTGTCCGGGCGTTGCCCAGCACGGCGCGAGGACTCGCCTTCGTCCTGTTCGCCGTCGCGTTCGGGACCAACGTGTCCACGCCGCTCCTGCTGCTGTACCGCGAACGGCTGGACCTGTCCGCCACCTCGGTCACCATCATCTTCGCCGTCTACGCCGCCGGACTGCTGCCCGCCCTCTTCCTGGCAGGGCCCGCGTCGGATCGGCTCGGACGGCGACCGGTGGTCGTGCCGTTCGTCGTCGTGTCCGTGCTCGCATCGGCCATGTTCCTCGGGGCCTCGGCAGGGCTGTGGGTGCTCCTGCTGGCACGGCTGGCCCAGGGCATGGTCTCGGGGGCCGTGTTCAGCGTCGGCAGCGCATGGATGGGCGAGCTGGTCCCCGACCAGGGGGCGGCGAGCAGGGCGGCCGCGACGGCGCTCAGCCTCGGCTTCGGGCTTGGCCCCCTGACTGCGGGGGCCCTGGCGCAGTGGGCGCCGGCCCCCGCGATCACCCCGTTCGTGGTGCACCTCGTCCTGATGGCGGCCGCGTTGGTCGTCATGCGTGGCGTCCCCGAGACGCTCCTCCACCCACGGGGCACCGGACCGTTGATCGACCTCGGCGTCCCACCGGCAGCCCGTCAGCCGTTCCTCCGGTTCGTCGTCCCCGCAGCCCTGTGCGTCTTCACCTTCCCGTCGGTGGCAGCGGTCACGCTGCCGCTCCGGCTGCAGGCGGCCATGCCCGGGATCGCCCTGGCCGTCACCGGGGCTGCGGCCGGTCTGGCCCTGACCACCGGGGCGTTCGTCCAGCGGCTGGAGAAGCGGCTGGGGCCGGCGCGTGCCGCCCCCGTTGGCGCAGCGGCGGGTGCCCTCGGGTTGTCGCTCGGCCTGGTTGCCGCCGCCGTCGACGCCGCCTGGGTCCTGCTGCCCGCCGCCACGTCGCTGGGGGTCGGGTACGGGCTGACCCTGGCCGCCGGGTTGACCGCCACACAACGGCTGGCCGACCCGGCCGCCCGCGGCGCGCTCGTGTCGACCTTCTACGCCGTGGCCTATCTCGGCTTCGGTGCCCCGGTCGTGATCAGCCTGGTGGGGGAGGGGACCAGCTTCGACAACGGCCTCAAGGGGCTGCTCGCCTGCACGGTGGCGATCACGATCCTGCTGTCGCTGCGGCTGGACCGCGCCACGGTCGACCGTCCCCGGCCGGCCGTGACGCCCACGAGCTGATCCCGGATCTGTTGGAACGGCGCCGGGAACCTACGATCGGCGACCATGAAGTACGTCAGCACCCGCGGCGACGCGACCCCGCAGCCCTTCTGCGACATCCTCCTGGAGGGGCTCGCACCCGACGGCGGCCTCTACCTGCCGGAGACCTATCCGACGGTGGACGACGCCACGCTGACGCGTTGGCGAGGGTTGGGCTACGCCGAGCTCGCCACCGAGGTCCTGTCGTTGTTCGTCGACGACATCCCGCACGACGACCTGCGCCGGATCGTCGGCGAGACCTACACCTCCGAACGCTTCGGGACCCCGGAGATCACGCCGCTGCGGCCCCTCGGGGACACCGGGATCCTCGTCCAGGAGCTGTCCAACGGGCCGACGCTGGCGTTCAAGGACATGGCGATGCAGCTGCTGGGCGCGCTGTTCGAGTACGAGCTCGGCCGCCGCGGGGAGACGCTGAACATCCTCGGCGCGACGTCCGGCGACACGGGCAGCGCCGCGGAGTACGCCATGCGCGGCCGCGAGGGCATCCGTGTGTTCATGCTGACCCCGAAGGGCCGGATGAGCCCGTTCCAGCAGGCGCAGATGTTCAGCCTCACCGACCCCAACATCCACAACATCGCCGTCCACGGGGTGTTCGACGACGCCCAGGACATCGTCAAGGCCGTCTCCAACGACCTGCCCTTCAAGCGCGCCCATCGCATCGGCACGGTCAACTCCATCAACTGGGCACGGCTGGTCGCCCAGGTCGTCTACTACGTCGCCGGCTACCTGCGAGCCACGACCGACAACGACCAGGTCGTCAGCTTCACGGTCCCCTCGGGCAACTTCGGGAACGTCTGCGCCGGCCACGTCGCCCGGTCCATGGGCATCCCGATCGACCGGCTCGTGGTCGCCACCAACGAGAACAACGTGCTTGCGGAGTTCTTCGCCACCGGGACCTACCGGGTCCGCAGCGGCGCGGAGACCCACGAGACGTCCAGCCCCTCGATGGACATCTCCAAGGCGTCGAACTTCGAGCGGTTCGTCTTCGACCTCGTCGGTCGTGACGGTGATCGGGTCCGCAGCCTGTTCGGTGATGCGCTGTCCACGGACGGTGCCTTCTCGGTCTCCGCCGAGGAGTTCGACCGGATCGAGTCCTTCGGCTTCCTCGCCGACACCAGCACCCACGCCGACCGGGTCGGCACGATCCGCAGCACATGGGAGCAGCACGGGTCCCTGGTGGACCCCCACACCGCCGACGGCCTGACGGTCGCGGCTCGTCACCGGGTCGACGGCGTGCCGATGATCGTGCTGGAGACCGCCCTGCCGGCCAAGTTCGCCGACACCATCGTGGAGGCCATCGGGACCGAGCCCGAGATCCCCGAACGGCTTGCCGGCCTGCTCGACCTGCCCCATCGGGTCCGGGTCATGGACGCCGACGTGGCGCAGGTCAAGGACTTCGTGGCCGCCACCTGCGCCTAGTCCCTCGCTCCAGCAGCCCCGTCACCCGCCGCCGGGGCAGGTGAGGTGGCGTTGCACGACGGTGTCGGACAGCTCGGCGGTGTCACCGAGGACGATGGCTGTCGCCGGCCGGGTGCCGCAGCCCAGCAGCCGGGCGCTGCCGATGGCGAGCCCGTCACGGTTGAGGGGCAGGAGGGGCCGGGCGTCGGTTGCGGACAGCGAGCTGCCGGCGAGTCCCCACGCCCAACCGTCGTCGGCCCAGCCGTCGTGGACGTGCAGCTGCCGTCCGGCGCTGGCCTGCGACACACCCAGCAGCTCGCTGCTGATCAGCGCGGCGGTCTCGTCGCGCGTCGTCCCGCCGATCCGGCTGACCGTGCTGCCGTCGGGCAGCGCCGCGGCCACCGCGGGCGACAGGGCAGCGTCGCCGCCGAGGACGCTGATCGGGCGTCCGCCGGTGTGGGCATCCAGCCAGCCGGCGGTGGACGGATGCAGCCCCGCACGGTCGGTCAGGAGGATCGGCCAGCCATGCAGCGCGGCAGCCGACGACGCGCCGATCGCGTCTGCCCATGCGCTGGTCGGGTTCTCCGGCGTCCCGTACGCCCTGGCGAGCAGGTAACGATCGGGCGTGCCGAGCAGCTGGGTCACGGTGGCAGCCACCTCGACGGCGGTTTCGATGCGGGTGGGACCGGCGATGCGGCGGGTCACGAAGCCGAGCGCCCGGACGTCGTCCGCCACCGCCTCCGACAGCGCAGCCGTGCCGCCGAGCAGCCGCACGTCGGCCCCATCGACCATCAGCTCCCGGAGGGCTGCGGCCACACGGTCGTCGAGCCCGTCCGGGCCGGTCAGCAGCAGCGGACCGGCGGCTGCCAGGGCCGATCCGGTCGTGGCGTCGGCGAAGTCGACGGTGGTCGCCAGGGTGGCGCTCGTGGCGCTGGCCCCGTCGACGCTGGCGCGGGCCGCGAGGATCGACAGGGCAACGGGGTCCTCCGCGCCCAGCCGCTGGATGCCCGACCCGGGACAGCCGGCCAGGACGACGTCGAGGGGGCCGTCGCTGTCCACGACGAGCTCGACCGCGCAGGTCACCCCAGCACGGGTCGGGTCGATGGTCACCGAGGCGATGTTGGTCGCGGTGATCTCCAGCCGGTCGGCCGGCGGTGTCGCTTCACCCTCGGCCTGCTCGACACCGCGTTCGATGTAGCTGATGGGGCCGGCGTTGCCACCCACGAGCGCCCCTCCACCGGGGCTCGTGTCCGCCGCCGTGCGCCGGCCGGTCCCGTGGGCAGCCGAGTGCACCTCGATCGTGCCGGTCGGTGCGGCGTCGGGGTCCGCCAGGCGCAGCCGGGACAGCCAGTAGGCGTGGTCGGCGAGGACGTCGAGGGCGTCCTCGCTGGGGTCCAGGACGTAGCGGATCGTCGCCGGGTCACGGTCGACCTCGGCGTCGCCCATCCAGTCCGCACCCGGGGTGTACTCGTCGTTGCCGGCCAGGGTCAGGTGGTCGGCGGTGGTGAACAGGTCGTAGACGTGGGCGATCCCCGCCTCGACCAGGCCCGCGTGGGCCTCCTCGGCGTCGCCGATGTTCACCAGCTCGTCGGCGGCAGCGTTCCACGCCAGCAGCGGTGTGTTGTGCAGGGACGCCAGCTGGTCGGCCACGGTGCCGGGCGCGCCGACGACGGAGAACCCGAGGGCGAACAGGTCGGGGTAGCGGGCCATCAGCCGGTAGGTCCCGAACCCGCCCATGGAGTAGCCGGACACCGCGACACGATCGGCATCGATGGTGTGGTGGCGGGCGGCGTCGGCCCAGACCTCGAACGTCTCGGCCTCGGGCACGCCGGTGTAGAAGCCGTCCGGGCCTCGACCCTCGGGGGTGATGACGATGTGGCCCTCGCCCCGTTCGCCCAGCTGGACCTGGTTGTTGGTCGACAGGTACTGGTTGTGGTTGGCCGACAACGAGTGCAGGAGCAGGGTCAGCCCCCACCCGTCCGCCGGCGGGTCGCCCTCCGGGACGTGGATGGCGTAGGGCTGCAGCTGTCCGACGTATCGCCCGTGGCAGCTGGTACCGGGGGTGCTCGGTGTGCTGGAGATGGCGAAGCAGACGTTGTCGGGTTCGATCCCCTGTCCGGCGACGTAGCGGCTGGCGTGGATGCGGTTCATCGGGCCGCTGGTCGGGAGGGTGGACTCGTCGGTGACCCCGGCCGCGCCGAGGTTGCCGAAGTCGACGCTGGTGGAGAAGGGGGAGAGGTCCCGGGCGGTCAGCTGCAGCGACTGCTGTCGCTCGCGCCACCAGGGGGCCAGCGCGCGGGCGCCGACGGCGGTGTCGGCCATGGTGACACCGGCGATGAAGGGGGTCGGTTCGTCCAGCCGGGGACCGACGTTGACCAGCGCGCTGCCGAGGACGCTGCCGCCGCCGGGGGTGTCCTCGGTGGCGGGCCCGGGCTGCGGGGCCAGGTAGGTGCCTGCTTCGACGTCCCACAGTCCCACGCCGACCGTGACGGGGACCTCGACTGCCCCCGGGTTCCATGCGGCGTCTGGGATCCGCAGGTCGAGCTGCCGGCGTTCGAGGTCGACGGTGACCGTGGGGGAGGGGCTGAGGGCCTCGCCGGTCGCGGCGTCGAGGAGCTCGGCGGTCCCCCCGTGCGTGGTCAGGAAGACCTCGGCGAGGGAGGCCGCCCCGGCGCCGTGCGGCCAGTCATGGCTGCCGGTGTCGCCGAGCGCGATGGTGACGGCGGTCAGGGCCGGGTCGACGAGGGTGTTGAGGGTGACCCGCAGGGCCGTGGCGTCGGCCACGCGGGTGATCCGCAGCTCGACGAGGTCTGCGGCGTTGTGCCGGTAGGCCTCGGCGGTCGGATAGGTGAAGGTGCCTGCGGAGGGGGAGTAGAGGTTCGTCGAGACGCCGTAGGGGTCCTCGGGATCCGGGACGCCGGTGGCGCCGTGGTCGTCGAACAGGAAGTCCTGGTACAGCCACTCCCCGTCGCGGTAGGCATGTGCGCCCGAGATCAGCAGCGGATCGGCCTGCCACGGCCCGGTGTTCTCCAGCTGCGGTGCGCGTGGGGGCGGGAGGTGGAGGGCGTCGGGCCCGGGCCGATGGCCGGTCACGACCGACGGCACCCCGCTCCCAGCCGCCGTCGAGGCCGTTGCGGGCCCCGTGGTCGCCACGGCCATCGAGACCGCGATCGCGATCAGCAACGCCAGCTGCCCCGTCCTGACTGCACTCATGACTGCGCCTCCTCAGCGGACCCGTGGCCCGCATCCGCGTCCGGCTCTGGACGCGGAGGCGCTCACGCTAACCCAGGGTGTGCAGATCGCGTCCCAGCGTGGCCACGAGCTGATACCGGGTCTCACATGTGTCGGGTCGGGCGGGTCGGGGGTACATGGAGCGCCATGACTTGTTTCGCACAGCGCGTGATCGCCAACGACGTCCTCGACGTCGAGCACGACCGGGTCTTCGACGTCCTCGCCGACCCCGACTGCCTGGCCACCCTGACGCCGCTCGTGGCACGGATCGACACCAACGGCGATCGGTGGACGTGGCAGCTGGTGGAGGTCTCGGCCCTGGGTGTGACGGCCACGGCCCGGTTCACCACGCTGATGGACATCGGCACCGACGCCATCCGGTTCCGTCCCGCCCCCGACGTCGACGAACGGGCGTCGGCGACCGGCCACCTCGAGGTCACCCCGGAGGCCGACGGTCGGACCAGGGTCGCCATCGACCTGACCGCGACCGTCGAGCTGCCGCTGCCCCGCATGATGTCGCGGCCGGTCACCGCCGTGATGTTCGCCACGATGCGTGGGGGTGGCAGTCGGTTCGCCGACAACCTCCTGGACCACCTGGGCAACCCGGGCCGTCGGGGCATGGAGGTCCGGGCGGCCGACCCCGTGTCGGGCCGCACGGTCGCCGCCTAGCTGGACACACCATCTAGCCGACGGGCTCGTCGAACAGCTCGCAGTCGGGGTTCTCGCAGCGGAACCCACCGTCGGGATCGGCGACCTCCTGGGGCAGGGTGGTCACGCCGCACGCCGGGCAGACGGGCGCCCGGCGTTCGTGGCGACGAGGATCCAGCCCGTGGTCGTCGGCCACGCTCACGTCTGCGCGTCGGGCAGCACGGCTTCGATGGCGGACAGGACACGTTGGTCCAGCGGTTCGACCTTCGGGCCGAAGCGGTCCACGATCGAGCCGTCGGGGGCCACGAGGAACTTCTCGAAGTTCCAGCGGATGTCCCCGTCGTGTCCCTCGGCATCCGCGGCTGGGACGAGCGCCTCGTACAGCGGGTGCCGCTCCGCACCGTTGACGTCCACCTTCTCCGTCAGCGGGAAGTCCACGCCGTAGGTGGTGCTGCAGAACTCGAGGATCTCCTCCGGCGTCCCCGGTTCCTGCCCCATGAACTGGTTGCACGGCACACCGACCACGCCGAACCCACGGTCGCCGTAGCGGTCGGCCAGCGCCACGAGGCCGTCGTACTGCGGGGTCAGGCCGCACCGGGAGGCCACGTTCACGATCAGGGTCGCCCGGCCGCGCTGCTCGTCGAGCACTGTGGCGGGGGAACCCTCGAGGCCGGCGATGGCGATGTCGTAGACGTTCATGGCCGGCACGCTAGCCCGGTTCGGTCGGGCCGTCAGCCGGGGCGTGCGGCGTCCTGGCGGCTGTCCGGACGCCGGACGGGATGGAATACTGCGGGCCAACGCCCCCCGACGATCCCAACCCCGGGAGCCACGATGTTCGTTGCCTGCCGCGAGTCCCACCGTTCGACCACGGGCGGGGTTGGCTGATGGCCGGTGGACTGGTCGGGCTCCTCGACGACGTGGTGACGCTCGCCAAGCTGGCCGCGACGTCCCTGGACGACATCGGCGCCGCCGCGGGTCGCGCAACGTCCAAGGCGGCGGGTGTGGTGATCGACGACGCTGCGGTGACGCCGCAGTACGTGCACGGCCTCGCGGCCAACCGTGAGCTGCCCATCATCAAGAAGATCGCGAAGGGGTCGTTCCGCAACAAGCTGCTGTTCGTCGTCCCGGTCCTGCTGCTCCTCAGCGAGCTGCTCCCGGTCCTCCTCACACCCCTGCTGATGCTGGGCGGGGCCTACCTCTGCTACGAGGCGGTGCACAAGATCTGGGCGGTCGTCGCCGGGCACGACCACGGCGAAGCCACCACCGAGAAGATGAAGTCCGAGGACGAGGTGGTGTCCGGCGCCATCCGCACCGACCTCATCCTGTCCGCGGAGATCATGACGATCGCGCTCAACGAGGTGGCCGACGAGCCGCTGGTCAGCCGGGGCCTGATCCTCGTCGTCGTCGCGATCGGCATCACCATCCTCATCTACGGCGTCGTGGCGCTCCTCGTGCGCATGGACGACGTCGGCCTGCACCTGGCCGAGACCCGCGAGAACGGCATGGCCACGTTCGGCAGGCGGCTGGTGGGCGCCATGCCCAAGGTCCTGTCGGCGCTGGGCATCATCGGCACCGCCGCCATGTTGTGGGTGGGCGGCCACATCGAGCTGATCGGCCTGGAGGAGCTGGGGCTGACCGCCCCCTACGACCTCGTGCACGGCTGGGAGGAGTCGGTCCACGAGGCCGTCGAGGGCGGGCTGGGTGGTCTGCTGGCCTGGCTGGTGAACACCGCCGGATCCGCTGTGCTCGGCCTGGTCTTCGGCGCCGTTCTCGTCGGTGGCCAGATGACCTGGGCCAAGCTGCGGGGCGAGGCACCGAGCCACTAGGCGCAACCCGCCGCATACTGGCGGCGATGAACTCCATATGGCTACAGCTCGGGCTGGTCGGCGTGCTGGTCACCCTCAACGCCTTGTTCGCCGGCAGCGAGATGGCGCTGGTCAGCCTCCGTGAGGCCCAGCTCGCGAAGCTCGAGCAGCAGGGTGGGCGGGGCGCGCTGCTCGCCCGGCTGGCCCGGGAACCCAACCAGTTCCTCGCGACGATCCAGATCGGCATCACGCTTGCCGGCTTCCTGGCATCCGCCACGGCGGCGGTGTCGCTGGCCGAACCGCTCCAGGCCCCGCTGGAGGCCGTCCTCGGTGCGGCCGCCCGGCCCGTGTCCATCGTCCTGGTCACGGCAGCGCTGACCTTCCTCACCCTGGTGTTCGGCGAGCTGGCGCCCAAGCGCGTCGCGCTGCAGCGCACCGAGTCGTGGGGACTGCTCGCGGCGCGTCCCCTTGCCGGACTCGCCACCGTCACCCGACCGGTGGTGTGGCTGCTCGGCATCTCCACCGACCTCGTGGTGAAGCTGCTCGGGGCAGATCCCGCACAGCAACGCGAGGAGCTCACCGAGGACGACCTGCGAGACATGGTCGCGGTGCAGCCGGAGCTCACCGAGCACGAACGTCGCATCATCGACGGCGCCTTCGAGTTCGCCGACCACACGCTGCGACAGGTGATGGTGCCGAGGGTCGAGGTCGTGGCCCTTCCACACGACCACGACGCCGCTGCGGCCTCGGCCGTGATGGCCGAGAGCGGCCACACCCGAGTCCCGGTGCACACCGGCGACCTCGACGAGGTCATCGGTACGGTCCACCTGCGTGATCTCGTAGGGGCCGAGGGGCTGCTGGCCGACCACGTCCGGGAGGTCCTGGTGCTGCCCGAATCCGTCGGCTGCCTCGATGCCCTCCACCGCATGCAGGAGGAGCGCCAGCAGATGGTCGTCGTCATCGACGAACACGGGGGTACCGCCGGCATCGTCACCGTCGAGGACCTGCTGGAGGAGCTGGTCGGCGAGATCTGGGACGAGGCCGATCCCGATGTCCGGGGCGTCGAGATCGACCCGGACGGGTCGATGCTGCTGGAGGGGTCCTATCCGGTGCACGACCTCGTCGACATCGACGTCGACCTGCCACGGGGGGACTACACCACCATCGGCGGGCTGGTCCTGGCCGAGCTGCACCGCATCCCCGAACGTGGCGACCGGGTGCGGGTCGGGAGCTGGGACATCGAGGTCGTCGACGCCACGACGCGGCGCGTTGAGCGGGTCCGGCTCGTGCCCGTCGAGGAATCACTCGACGAGGACTAGTGCAATCCTCCGGGCTGCCGTAGGGTGCGGGCTATTCATACGCATAATACGGAGGAACATCATGGTCAACGTCCGGTACCGCCCGCTCGCGCTGCTTGCCCTCGCCATCGTCGCGAGCCTGGCCCTCCTCTTCGTGGTCGTCCCGCCGACGGCCGAGTCCAGCACCGCCGACCGTGGCGGACACGGCCAGTCCCAGGCGCAGGGCCCCAAGGTCGACAGCCAAGCCGTGCTCGACACGCTGTACCAGTGGGCCGAGGCCTACGACGAGAACGACCCCGAGCTGATGCGTGACGCGTTCACCGACGACGCCACGTTCGTCTACGCCTCGCCCGCCTTCGACGAACCGCTCGTGTTCGAGGGCATCGAGGAGGTCATGGGGCTGTTCCTCGACGCGCTGGAGTCCCAGGACGACCAGCGTCGCCACGTGATGAGCAACAGCCAGATCGACCGGATCGATCGCACGACGGTCCAGGTGACGTCCTACCTGACCCTGCTCGTGGTCGCCGATCCGGCCGACGGGCCGATCGTGCAGAGCACCGGGGTGTACCGGGACACGATGGTCCTGGAGCGCGACGGGAAGTGGCGCATCCAGGTTCGTGACCTCCGGCTGGACACCGCGGCCTGACGACAGGCGCGACAACACGCACAGGGCCCCGGGGGATACCCCGGGGCCCTGTGCTGCGTCCGCTGACGGCTACTCGACGATCATCACGGCCTTGGCGTTGACGAACTCGCGGATGCCGAAGCCGCCGTGCTCCCGGCCGTAGCCGGAGTCCTTGACCCCGCCGAACGGCAGGTTCGGCTTGGCCAGGTTGTAGCCGTTGATGTTGACCATGCCGGTGTCGAACTCCGTGCGGGCGAGCTCGATCGCCCGGTCGACGTCAGCGGAGAAGATGCCACCTCCCAGTCCGTAGCGGGAGTCGTTGGCGACACGCATCGCCTCGGCGTCGTCCGTGACGCGGATCAGCGCCGCGGCGGGGCCGAACAGCTCGTCGTCGTAGGCGGGCTGACCCGGGGCGACGTCCTCGAGGACTGTGGCGGGGTACCAGGCCCCGGGACGGTCGGGGACCTCGCCGCCGACCAGCAACGTCGCGCCCTTCTCCACGGATTCGGTGACCTGCTGGTGCAGGGTGTCCCTCAGCTCGGTTCGGGCCATCGGCCCCAGCTTGGCCTTCGGGTCGGTGGGGTCGCCCGGCTCGATGGCGGACATCCGCTCGACGAAGGCGTCGCGGAAGGCCTCGTAGACGTCGTCGACGACGACGAACCGCTTTGCCGCCACGCAGGTCTCGCCGTTGTTGACGATCCGACCCTGGACGCAGGTCTTCACGGCCTGCTCGACGTCGGCGTCGGACAGCACCACGTAGGCGTCGTTGCTGCCGAGCTCCATCACGGTCTTCTTCAGGTGCTTGCCGGCGACGGCGGCGACGTGGCGCCCGGCCCCGTCGGATCCGGTGAGGGTGACACCCCGGACCTTCGGGTTGGCGATGACCTCGTCGGACTGGTCGTGGGAGATCTTCAGGGCGGTGAAGACGCCCTTGGGCAGCCCAGCCTCCTCGTACAGCTCCTGCAGGCGCTCGGCCATGCCCCACACGTTCTGCGCGTGCTTCAGCAGGACGGTGTTACCGGCCATGATTTGCGGGACGGAGTAGCGGATGACCTGGTAGATCGGGAAGTTCCACGGCTGGATGCCGTAGATGACGCCGACGGGCTGGTGGGTCACGATCGCCCGGCCGCCGTCGAGCTCGCGGTCCTCGTCGGCGAGCATCGCCGCGCCGTTGTCGGCGGTCCAGTCACAGATGGCCGCGCACAGCTCCACCTCGCTCGGGCCCTGGCGGATGACCTTGCCCATCTCGGTGGACATCAGCTGCGACAGCTCGTCGACGTTGTCGCGGAGCAGCTGGCCGAGCGTGCGGAGCGCGGTGGCGCGGGTCTCGAACGACTCGCGGCGCCACTTGTCGAAGGCGTCGTCGGCTGCGTCGATCAGCTGGGTCAGCTCGGCGTCGGTGTGGTGGGTGTAGGTCGCGATGTCCTCGTTGGTGGCGGGGTTCACGGTGGTGCTGGTGGCCATGGGGTCTCCTGGGAATCGGCGTGTGCCGCTGTGCTGCCCGCTGCAGGGGCCGGCAAACGCGCCGCGCCCAATGGACGGTCACACCCGGGACCGGGGCCCGGTGGTCACGGGTACACGCGACCACCGGACGTCAGGTCACGATTCCTTGCTGATGACCTCACCGGCAAGGACGCGGGCCTCAGCGGCCGTCTCGTCGCTCACGCGCTCGCCCGGGCCGAACACGAGGATGGACGCGGGCTTCTGGGTGTCGAGGAACCGGGCCACTGGGTCACCGATGCCGTCGGCCTGCACGTACAGGATCGGGGCGTTGGTCAGCGGCGAGACGGCACCACCGATCAGGGCGTACGCCCAGCCGTCGTCGGCGAACCCGTTGACCAGGCCGACGGCGTTGGAGACCTCGCCGTCCGGCCGGTGGTGTCCGACGAACCGGTCAGCGATCACCGTCGAGGTCTCGTCCCGCGTCGCACCTGCCGTGCGACCGACCGAGTTGCCCGGCAGGTACTGGTTGAGCTCGTCCTCCACGGCCTGCGAGATCGCCCCGGTGCCCCCAAGGATGTTGACGCTCCCGTCCCAGACCTCACCCTCTCCGCTGTCCGGTGGGTAGATGTAGTCGTACACAGCCTGGTGCACGCTGTCCTGTGGCGTCAGCAGGATGGGGAGTCCGATGAGCGCCCCGAACGCACCGGCGGCGGCGGAGTCGGCGAAGTTGTCTGCTCGCGCCAGGAAGAAGTGCTGTCCTGCACCCAGCGCCTGCATCTGCTGGGCGACCGCCACGGACGTTTCGACCCGGCTCGCGCCCTCGACGCGCGCCGGGCAGTACCCGTCCAGGGCGAGCTCCTCGACAGCGCCCACCGACACGGCGTTCTCGCCGCCGAGGACGTACACGTCGACCGGATGGTGGTCACAGTTCACGAGGCCCTCGGTGCGGGGGACCAGCGTTCCGACGGCATCCAGGACCTCCGGGCGCAGCGCCGCATTGGGCCCGCCGTCGGTCAGCAGCAGCGGCCCGCCGAGCATTCCTGCGAGCGCCGATCCGCCGAGGTTGTCGGCGAACTGGTCGTTGCGACCGAGCACGAGCACGTCGACGCTGCCGGGCGCGAACATGTCCAGGGCCAGCTCGACGGAGGCGATCGTCGGATCGAGGGAGTCGGCCAGCCGCGCATCATCTGCGGCTGCCGGGCTGGCGAGAAGTCCCGTGAGAAGTGCACAGGACACAGCGGAGCCAAGCAGCCGCCGAGAGGGGGTGAACATGTGTGTGGGTCGACTTTCGTAGAAAGGGAACTGGCCGTATCGCGGACACTAGTCCTTTCGAACCATGCCCATGGCCGTCCGGACCTGTCCGGGACCTGTCCGGGTCCCGCTGCGACGACACCCACACATGGAGGCCTCCATCGGGGACGGCTACGATCCCCGTCCGCCTGAAGGGGAACGTGGATGCTCGAGATCATGACCGCCAACCAGCTGACCCGTGCCCGTGACACCGGTGCGCTGGTCGCCGAGATCCTGCAGACGATGAAGGCCCGGACGGCCGCGGGCACGAACCTGCTGGACATCGACCGGTGGACGAAGGCCATGATCGAGGACGCCGGTGCCGAGTCGTGCTACGTCGACTACGAACCGTCCTTCGGCCGGGGACCGTTCGGCCACTACATCTGCACCTCGGTCAACGACGCGGTGCTCCACGGCCTGCCGCACGACTACACCATCGCCGACGGTGACCTGGTGACGCTCGACCTTGCCGTGTCCCTCGCCGGTGTGGTGGCGGACTCCGCGATCAGCTTCGTGGTGGGGGAGCAGCGGCCGCCCGGCGCCGACGCCATGATCGACGCCACCAGGCGGGCGCTGGATGCAGGCATCGCCGCAGCTGGGCCCGGTGCCCGGATCGGCGACCTCGCCCACGCGATCGGCACGGTCCTCACCGAGGCGGGCTACTCGATCAACACCGAGTTCGGCGGGCACGGCGTCGGGTCGACGATGCACCAGGACCCGCACGTCCCCAACGACGGTCGGGCGGGACGGGGCTACAAGCTGCGTCCCGGGCTGCTGCTCGCCCTCGAACCGTGGGTCATGGCCGACACCGACGAGCTGGTCACCGACGACGACGGCTGGACCCTCCGCAGCGCGACCGGCTGCCTCACCGCCCACAGCGAGCACACCATCGCCATCACCGACGACGGTGCGGAGATCCTGACTCTGCCCAAGTGACCCCGTTGCCCGACCAGCCGGCTACAGATCCAGGTCCACGATGCGCCGGCGGAGACCGTCGCCCGTGCGCTCCACCGAGACCATCTGCCCGAACTCGATGTGCGTCCAGTCCTCGGCGGTGTCGGTGAGGGGCTCGGAGGCGAAGATCGCCGACGTCGCGTCCTCCGGTGGGGTCGGGTTCACGTCGTAGGAGTTCTCGTAGTCCTCGAAACCAGTACCCGTCAGCAGGTACAGGGGCTCGAGGACCATCGACAGATCGTGCTCGGGGGTGCCGGCGTCTGCCGTGCGCAGGTCGCGCCAGTCGGCGTCCATCTCGGTCTCGCCCTCGTGCCCGAACCCGAGGTTCACCCCGATCATCCGGTTCGGTGCGATCAGGGCCATCTTCATCTTCGTCAGGGCGACGAGGTCCAGCTTCCGCATCGCGCCGAGGATGAGCTGCAGCGACGTCTCGAAGGCAGCCTGCACGTCGTCATCGCCGTCCCCCTTCATCAGCGACGCGAGCAGGACGTAGAGGAACTCGGTGTCGGTCGTGCCGCGCATCTGCTCCAGGAAGCGGTCCTCGCAGTGCGCCAGCAGCTCCCGCTGCAGAAGCTTCCAGCCGGGAAGGACGCCGTTGTGGGCCACGAGCCACGGCGCACCCCTGAAGGAGAAGGGATGGCAGTTCTCGTCCACGAGTGCCACCCCGGCGTCGTAGGCGGCCGCGCGCACGTGCGCGATCAGGGTGCTCGCCGAGAGGCTCGGGATGATCCCTTCGACGTTGTCGTCGTAGAACGCCGCCATCGGCCGTCGGTAGCGGAAAGGTTCCTCGGGCCGCAGGAGGTGTTCGCTCCAGCCACCGAAGCCCCAGCCGGCGAGCTGCAGCAGCGGATGTGCCTCCGGATCCAGCGCTTGGTTGATCAGGCTGTTCTCGGGATCCACGAGGAGGCTCTGGACCGGCAGCTCGGAGCCCACGTAGGCAAGGATTCGACACATGTCGGTCATCATGGCATCACTGGGCTGCTGGCAAACCCAACACCCCGCAGCGCACATAACATAGATTATGTAAATTGCTACGCATGGAGGCGAGGCGCGTCTCGCCGTACAGGCATCAGCCGGAATGATGCGGTGAGGCGATCCGACCGACGTCTCGTGGTCACCGAGACGACGGCTGGGGGCGGAGCTCGAACTCGAGGGGGCCGACATCGACCCCGTCCGTTTCCACACCGATCCCCACGGCGTCGCCGTCGCCGGCGGTCGTCGCCGGGGCCTGCCGCGCCACGAGGACGACGACCTGCTCGCGCAACGGCTCCACGCTCGCGCTGCCGATGACGTCGGAGACCGGAATCCGGCGCCCACCGAGGGTGAACGTCGAGCGCTCGGGGACGATCGTGACCGCCTGCGGACCCGCGGTCACCGAGATGGGCAGCAGGACGACGTCCTCAGCGGCGTCGGTCAGCAGCACGGTGGCGTGGATCGACGCCACATCGACGCCATCGAACGCCAGCTGGTGCGGACCCGTGGTGACGTTGTGGAACAGCTCGGCGGTGTTGCGCCCGTCGCGGTCGTAGCCGTCGACCTTCCAGCCATCCGCGGTGGCCAGCATCGTGATGGTGTCGATCCGCAGCGGCGCGCCGCTGATCCCCTTCGTGGAGAGCTCCAGCTCGCCGTCCAGGACCGTTCCGTCCCCTTGGTCGGGAACCATCAGCGGCTCGAGGACGACAAGGTCCCGGGAGCTGAACGCCTCGGGGTCGGCCAGCAGGACCTGCTGCCCGTACCGGGCTGCGTCGTTGGCCGATCCGGTCGAGACCGACGCCATGGTGTCGTAGTCCGCGGCGGCGAGGGCCTGCACGTAGGTTGTCGCGGCAGCGACCGCCTCGGTGGTGTCCGGCCCGCCGATGCAGCCAGTCAGGGCAAGCGTGGCGGCGATCAGGACGGCCAGCATGCGCGACATGCTGGCGATCCTACGACCGACGGCGTCGCACCGGCGGCGCGGAAGGGATTTCCGGGATGTCGTGCCGCCCCGCGGCCTGCCGAGCGGCACGATGGGCCCATCGTGCAGCGTCGGATCTTCGGCTCGCTCCTCCCCCGCCCGGCGGGGCAGGCCCTCGCGCGGGTGCGGCGTGCGTCGACCGTTCGGATCCGAACCCACGACGGCCACCATCTGGCCACCGACGTGCACCGACCAGGCACGGACGCGCCCGTCCCGACCGTCCTGATCCGCACCTCCTACGGACGCAACGGCCTGACCGGCATCCCCATGGTCGCCCAGGCCAAGGCGCTGGCCGCCCTCGGCTACGCCGTGGTCCTCCAGGACGTCCGAGGCCGGTTCGACTCCACCGGCGAGTTCGTGCCGATGGTCAACGAGGTCGCCGATGCCCGGGCGACGATCGACTGGATCACCGACCAGCCGTGGAGCGACGGGACCATCGGCGCATGGGGGTTGTCCTACCTCGGCGGCACCGCGTGGGCGGCGGCCGTCGCCGCACCCGACCGGGTGCGGGCCCTCTCGGTCGGCATCACCCACTCCGCCGTCGGCCTCCCCGAGACCACCGGCCTCGTGTACGTCGACACCGGCCTGCGCTGGCTGCGGTCCCTGGACGCCATGGCACGCCTGGACGACTCCGCCGCACGCCGGCTGGCCAACCTCGTCCGGTTCCGCCTGCCCGGGGCCAGCGACGACGAGGCCTTCAGCCACCTCCCCCTCCTCGAGCTCGACGAGCGGGTCCTGGGCAGCCCCTCCCCCATCTGGCGGACCTGGGCGGAACACCCCGACGCCAACGATCCCTTCTGGCAGCCGGGAAACCTCAGCGCGGCCGTCACCGGCGTCGCCCCCACCAGCCACCTCACCGGATGGTGGGACCTGTTCGTGGACCGCCACCTGGACGACGTCGACCGCCAGTCGTCGGCCGGACGGGTCGACCGGTTGGTCGTCGGCCCGTGGGGCCACCTCGACGGCGCCGTCCAGGTCAGGGCCTTCGCGGAGATGCGACGCCACTTCGACCGCCACCTCCGCGGGATCGACCGAGCGGGACCCGCCGTGGAGCTGTGGATAGCCGGCGCCGAACGCTGGTGGACGGGCGACCGCTGGCCGGCCACGACGACCCGGACCATCCCCTTCGACGATCTCCGATCGCCGACCGACCGCCTGGTGTTCGACCCCTCCTCCCCCACCCCCAAGGCGGGCGGCCGCATCCTGTCGGTCGACGCCGGCCCCGTCGACTGCACCGACCTGGCGGCCCGAGACGACGTGGTCACGCTCACAGGGCCACCGCTCCCCCATCCCCTCGTCGTCGTCGGGCGACCGACGGTCACCGTCGACCTGCTCGCCGACACCGGTCACACCGACCTGTGGATACGGCTCGCCGAGGTCGACGTCAGCGGCCGGGCCCGGTCGATCAGCGACGGGTTCCTCAGACTCCGCGACCTGCGCGGCCGTCACACTGCCACGGTCGAGCTGCACCCGGTCGGCCATCAGCTCCGGGCCGGCAACCGCCTGCGGGTCCACGTCGCGGGCGGGGCCTTCCCGCACCACGACCGCAACCTCGGCCTGGACGGCGATCGGCTGCACCTGACCGACCACCGCCCGACGACGGTCCGGATCCACGACGGACGGCTGGAGCTGCCGGTCCACGTCCCCGACGACGGCTGGATCGCCGCCACCGGGCCCTGAACAACAGGGCGGCGTCGAGCCGGCTCAGGCGCCGTACTTCGCCAGCCGTCCCGCCGCGCCGAGGGCGATCGGCAGCAGGTGCTGGGTGGGGCGCAGGCCCAACAGGCCCCCGGCGCACGCCCGCTCACCGAAGGTGGCCACGTCGTCCACACCCGCGGATCCGCCGGCGACCAGCGTCGGCACGGGGTGCCACGAGTGGCCCGACGCCGCCGCTGGTGATGCGTGGTCCCCGCTGACGGCCACCACGTCGGCATCGGCAGCCTCGAGCAGGGCGGGAAGGTCGACGTCCAGCTGCTCCAGCGCCTCGACCTTGGCCTCCCGGTTGCCGTCGTGACCGGCGGCGTCGGCGTACTTGTAGTGCACGAACAGGAAGTCGTGGGTCCGGCGCGCACCTCGGGCCAGCTCGATCTGCTGGGCCATGCTGGTCGGGGGGCCGTCGGGACCGTGCAGGATCTCCATGCCGACCAGCTGGGCGACCCCGCGGTACATGGGGTAGCTGGCGATCGCGGCAGCGCGCAGTCCGGTTCGTTCGCCGAAGTCCGGCATCTCGCGCAGCCCGTCGAAGCCCCGGAACAGCGCGACGTCCGGCATCCGCTCGTCGCCCTCCTCGGCCGCGAGGGCCGCCCGGACCGCCGCGTCGACCGCGTCCACGACCGCTGCCGTGGAGCCGTCGGCCGAGCCGAGCGCCCGTGCCGACAGCGGCGCGAGGCCGGTGTCCTGGGGGTCCATGTCGGCCAGCCGGGCGTCCAGCCCCTCCCCCCGGAGCACCAGCAGGACCCGGTGCTCGCTGACGTGCCGCAGGAACACCTCGACCCCGTCGACCGGCGGGTCGGCGTCGAGTCGTTCCTGCACTCGCTGGGTGAGGGGTTCGGCGCGGTGGTCGCTGATCCGCCCTGCACGGCGATCCTCGACCAGCCCGTCGGCGTCGAGGAACGCGAGGTTGCCGCGGGCAGCCACGTCACCGGGCTGCAGCGGGAAGCCGGTGCCGACGGCAGCCAGGACCCCGCGTCCGAGGTCGTAGCGCCACGGGTCGTAGCCGAAGAGGGCCAAATGGCCCGGGCCCGACCCGACGGTGATGCCCGGTCCGGCCGGCTCGGTCAGTCCGGTGATCCCGCTGGCGGCAAGCGCGTCGAGGTTGGGCGTGTGTGCGTCCTCCAGCTCCGACCCGCGGTCGGCCTCGGGATACCCCCCGAGGCCGTCCACGACGAGGAGGAGGATGCGGCCACCGTCCTGCAGCAGCGGTGTGTAGCGGTCGAAGTCGATCATCGACGACGACCCTACCGAGATCAGGTCAGCTGGTAACGCTTCGGCGCGCGACCGGCGGTGCCGGTGTCCAGCGGTGCGAGCTCCTCGAGCTTGCCGGCTTCCTCGAGCTTGTCGAGCACGGCACGAACGGTGGAGCGGCTGGCGTCGGCCCGGTCGACCAGGTCGTTTATCGTGAAGGGTTCGGTGCCGATGGCGTTGTAGACGCTCTCCATCGCGCTGCCCTCCTCGAACAGGGGGCCGTCCTCGTCGGACTCCGAGGCGGCCGCGGCAGCCGGAGCGGCCGGGGCGTCGTCGTCGGCGAGGTCCATGTCGTCGTCGCCGTCGGCGTATGCACGGGCTTCCTCGGAGATGCCGAGGCCGGCCTCGCGGAGCACCTGCAACGGGACGCCCTCGTAGAAGAAGTCGTCACCGGTCACGCGGTTCGCCTGGGCCCACTGCGCCGCGAAGGCGATGTAGTCGGCCTCGAGGTCGGGCATGTAGGTGGCGGGGTCGGACGCCCGGCGCCACTCCGCACGAAGGAGCACACGACGGACGGGGTCGGTCGCCTCGGCGATCTGTGCCGCGAGCTCCTCGACCTCGTCCCAGTCCACGGCCGTGTTGGGGTCCTGCAGTGCCTCCATGTAGGCACGTACGGCCTCGTCGGCGACTCGAGCTCCGCGAACCATCTTTTCCTCCTGAAATCGACACCACCTCGGTCGAGGTGGCGCCCGGGATGCTAGCAACCGGCCGGTGGTAACCGCCGTACCTTTTACCCCGGTTCACTCGGGTGGGTCGGTTCCCGACGCCTCGGCCCCTGCCAGGAGCTCGATCTCGCGTGTCAGGTCGCGCAACGCCTCGAGGAGCCCGTTCAGCGCGACCGGTTCGATGTCGAGGGTGTCGATGGCATCACGGGTGGCGCTGGTCATGGCGACGACGCCGAGCAGGGCGCTGTCCCAGCGGTCCTCGTTGACGGACTCCACGATGTTGTCGGCCAACGAGACCAGCTCGCGCTGCAGGGAGGGGTCGGCGGCCCGCAGGCGTTCGGAGGCGTCGAGGATGGCCAGCACCTGACGGGCGGCTTCGTCGACGGCATCGGTGCCCGTCACCATGTCGGTCTCGTCGACCGGCTGGACCAGGCGGAACACACCGAAGCCACCAAGGACGACCGCGACGCCGAGCAGCAGGCCGACCAGCAACGCCCTGGACCTGATGGCGTCCATCCCCCGTCGCGGGAGGTCCTCGAGGAAGGGTGCGGGGGCCGGCACGGTCGGATGCGGCGGTGTGGCTGCCTCGGGGATGCCCAGCGCGGGTGTCGGCGGCGGCGTGGGTGGCACGACCGCCACGGACAACGCCGAGTCGCTGCTCGGCGGTTCCCACGGTCCGGACCCGGAGGAGGGTCCGTCGAAGGGTTGGGAAACGGCGGTGGGATCCTCGTCGGTGTTGCGCGGCCCGCCGGTTCGGGAGGCGATCTCCTCCTCCGGCACGTCGGGGGCGGGCAGCTCGCCACGGATGATCAGCTCGACCTCGGCGGCGGTCGGCCGCAGGGTCGGGTCCCTGCGTGTCATGGCCACGAGCAGCGGCGTCCATGGCTCCTGCAGGTCGTCGGGGACGACCGGATCGCGGCTGAGGCGGGCCATGGCGGCTTCCACGCCGGTGCCACGGAAGGCGCGGGTGCCCGTCAGGGACTCCAGCATCACCAGGCCGAAGGAGTAGACGTCGGCAGCTGGCCCCACCTGGGAGTCCTGGAGCTGCTCGGGTGCGAGGTAGGCGGCGGTGCCGATGGTGGTCCCGGCGCGGGTGACGAGCGTCGCATCGGCCAGTCGCGCGACACCGAAGTCGGTCAGGTAGGCGCCACCGTCGGTGTCGATGAGGATGTTGGCGGGCTTGATGTCGCGGTGGATGACGCCCATGTCGTGGGCGTGGGCGAGGGCGCTGGCCACCCGGGCGCCGATGTCCTCGGCGTCCTCGTCGGCCAGGGGCCCCTCGGCCCGGAGGCGGGCCGACAGCGACTCGCCGTCGACCAGCTGCATGACGAAGTAGGGGCTGGCCTCGTCGGTGGTCCCGCTGTCGAAGAGCCGCACGATCGCGGGGTGCGACAGCCGGTCGAGGATGCGCATCTCCGAGGCGAACCGATCGGGGTCCGCCTGCTCGCCGACCCGCATGATCTTGACCGCGACCATGCGGCCGGAGCTGGTGTCCTCAGCGGCGTAGACATCGGCCATGCCGCCTCGACCGATGGAATCGGTCAGGCGATATCGATCGGCGAGCACCGCGCTCTCGGTGCTCACCGGGCGATTCCGACCGGTCGATCCCACGTAGACATCCGTGACAGTCTCGCACGCCAGCCGCCCGTCGGTGCGATGGCGTGTCGCAGGCCGTGGACGGAGGGTGCCCGAACCGGTCTCAGACCAGCTGCAGGACCTGGCCCGGCGCGAACAGATCGCGCGGGACGTCCAGCGCCATGTCGGCCCAGACGATGGGCGGGACGGAGATGTCGGCGAGGTACAGCCGACCGGCTGCGGCGTTGCCGACCAGCCCGGCCTTGGGCAGTCCGAGCGTGACGGTCGCCGCGGCCGTGATGTGGGGCGAGGCGGTCGTGCCGCTGGCGGCGGAGAACCCCGTGGGCACGTCGAGGGACAGCACGGGTGCCTTCTGCGCGCCGGCCCAGCCGACCAGCTCGGCCACACGGCCGCTCGGGGAACCGGACAGGGAGTACCCCACCATGCCGTCGATGACGACGTCACAGGACGGCGGCGTCCGCCCGGCCGACTCGAGCACGCCCATGCGCTCGAGGATCGCGTGCTGCACCGCCGGTACGGGGGTCAGGGCGCCGCTGCTGGGCACGAGGGTGACCTCGACACCGCGGTTGACGAGGTGGCGGGCGGCGACGAGGGCCCCTCCCCCGTTCCCGCCGCTGCCGTACAGGACGACCACGTGGCGTGGGGCGAACATGGTGACGGCGACGTCGGCGAGGTGCCGGCCGGCGTTCTCCATCATCCGTGGCAGGTCGATGCCGACCTCCTCGACCATCCGACGGTCCACCTCGCGCATGGCCGATTCGTCCACCGCCGGCAGGTCGGCGGCGTCTCTCCGGGGATAGCTCACTGGCTCACCACACCGATCGTCGTGCAGAGGGCCCCGCGCACGGCCGAGCCGCATCCACCGATGAGCTCGGGGACCGACTGGGGATCCTCGGGTGCGGACGGCGACTCGGGCTCCGCGCCGCGATCCAAGGGGGTGTCGTCCAGCGGCGGCGCCACGGGACGTTGGGCGCCAGCGTCGGCAGCAGGGACGTCGGGTGCCACCGGGGCCGGTCGCCCGGCGCCGCTGGGCGGTGCGGGCGCCGGTGCACCGACCGGTGCGGCCGCCGCCTCGACGGTGTCGCCGACGTCGGACACGGCCGACGGCAGGGCGGCCGTCGGTGCGTCGGGGGCCGCGGTCGTCCGTTCGACGCGGTCCACGGGTGCCTCGACCACGGTCCGGGGCGCCGGGGCACCGGTCGGCCCGACGGCGACCACGGCACCGATCGCGACCGATGCGGCAGCCACCTCCAGCACGCGGGGCCCGGCAACGCCGAGGCGCCTGACCGCGTTGAGGGCCCGGGCGAACGGGCTGGCCAGCATCGCCAGCCAGATGAACCCGGCGGCACGATCGCCGCCGTCGTCCTGGCGCACGTAGGCACGCCGCAGGTTGCGGCGGGCACGGTGCAGCAGCTGCTCGAAGGCGTTGCTGCCGACGCCGAACTGGTCGGCGACGTCCACCGGCCGCCATCCCTCGACGTAGCACTTCTCCAGCGCGTGGCGCTGGCGGTCCGGGACTGCCTCCATCGCCCGCGCCATCACCTCGCGTTCCCCGAAGTCGGGACCCTCGTGGGTGCGCGCGGGTTCGAGGGAGAGGGTGTTGACCAGCATCCGCGCACGGGTCGTCGACCGCGACCAGTCGATCGCGGCGTTGGTCGCGATCCGGCGCAGCCAGGGCCACACGGGACGGGAGGTGTCGAAGCGCTCGAGGGCGTGCATGGCACGGATGAGGGATTCCTGGGCCAGGTCATCGGCCGTTGCGGCGTCCCCCACACGGTGGGTCAGGTAGGTGACGAGCCGAGGGTGGTAGCGACGAAAGAGCTCGTCGAAGGCCCCCTCGATGCCGATGAGATGCGCCTCGATCAGGCCGCTGTCGTCGTCGGGCAGGGTGTGCTGCCCTGGATGAACTGCTGTCACGTTGGCCCCACCGCGTCGACTGCCTTCCCGCAGGAGTGGTTCCGGATGACCACTCCGCCAGCTGTCATGATAAGGGGGACGAGGCCATCATTGCCATGATCGGTGGCCGGGACCGTTGGTGGGACAGATGAGCCAGGACGTGAACCGGGACAGGCTTGAGCGCCTTCGCAGCGACCTCGCCGCCTTGCGCGCTGCCGCAGACATCGAGGACGTCGCGCCGCCGGAACCCGCTGCCGTCAACGGCACCAGCAACGGCAACGGCCGCGCCGGCCACGGCGTGGAGGCACCGGAAGCCACCCCCGCCCGCTCGCAGGAGCCCGCCGCCGCGCGCAGTCCAGCAGCCGCGGCCGCGTCGTCCGGCAGGACGTCGAGCACCGGCCCGTCGGCGGATGGGACGACGTCGGAGGCCGCGCACCGTCCGGCCACGACCAGCACGACCGCACCCACGGGCCTGCTCGGCCGTCCACGGATCCCCAAGCCCCCTCGGCGGAATCCCTTTCGTCGTCGGGCCCGCCGCCCATCGAAGCGACTGGCCGTGCCCGCACCCATCCCCGTGACCCGCCGACCGGTCTGGCTCGCCGCACCCCGCTGGCCGGTGCCCGACGCCGTGTCCACCACGGTCATCGTCCTCGTGATGGTGCCCGTGATCGCGCAGATGGCCAGCCGCCTGTGGGTGGCCACCAACGAGACGTCGGTGCTCCTCGGGGCCGATCCCAGCCGGGCCGACGCGCTCCGGGCTGCTGCCGGGGTGGCCGGCGGCGGCATCACCGTTGCCCTCGCGGTCTTCGCCCTCGCGATCGTCCGGGGACGTCCGGGGTACATCGCCGGTGGCGTCGCCGTGCTGCTGCTGTTCGTGGCGTTCCCCTACGTCGCCTACACCGCCAACGCCGGCATCGTCTCCGCCCCCATCCCCACCCTCGGCGAGATGGTGGTGCCACGTGGATGGCCTCGCGCCAACCAGCTCGGCGCGGTGTTCCTGCTGACCGCCGGTGCCCTCGTCGCGGCCCTGGTCGACCTCGCCTACCGCAGCGTCCTCGCGCTCCGCGAAGGGGTGCAGCAGAGCCGCCGGTGACCGTCCGGGCGAACGGGATCGCTCAGCGAACGGCGAACCACACGGCGCCGCCACCGGTGCCGCCGACCCGCAGGGCCACCTTGTCGACCTCGGCGACCGGGACCCGCCAGCACCACTCGCCGTCGAGGACCTCGCCCTGGGCCAGCAGCCGTTCGGCGTCCACGGGCGCCGAGATGACGCCGCAGTCGCTGCCGAGGGCGAACGCCCGACCGGCCGGCGTCACCAACGCCGGCGCCACGGAGCCGCGGAGGATGCCCGGCCCGGCGGCTCGCCTCGTCAACGACACCTCGACCGTGACGTAGGTCTGTCCCTCCGCCGGCTCGACGTTGAACTGGTTGGCGGCCAGCACCCGGTCGATGGCGTCGGGGTCGAAGCCGGTGACCTCGACCTCCCACGGGCCCACGGCGGCCGGGGTGCCCAGCTCGATGGGATCGGCCTCGCTGCCCGGCCGCGTCGCGGCGGCGTCGGGATCCACGGCAACGTCGTCCGACGGCCTGGACAGGCTGGCCCGACCCGCGACGAAGCCGGCCAGGAAGACCGTGGTGACCAGCGCCACCACGAGGACCACACGACCCATGTCCTAGCCCTCGACGCGGTGCAACGTCGCCCGGAGGTGCAGCTGCCGGGGATGTCCGACCGCACCCATGTGGAGCTCGTAGTGCAGCTCGTCGCCCTCGACGACGACCTCTCGACGCACCTCTGTCACCCTGTGTGACTCCGCGGTGGGGGTCATGGCGACCCTGTGGGAATCCCAGACGACACGTTGTCCCTCCAGCTGGCCGCGATGGGCCTCCACGATGCCCGTGGGCTGGCAGATGACCAGCTCGGGCCCGTCGGCAACCGGACGGACGAAGCCGGCCTCGGCGTGGAGCGGCTGACCGTCGTCGGCGCGCTTCGTCCGCTGTTGATAGGCGAGGAAGGGCTTCGGCATGGTCGAGAAGCTGATTTCCTCGAGGTAGTCGAAGCCCTCGATCGTCGGGTAGTCCCCTCGACCGCGGCCACGCCACGTGCCGACGAGGAACTCCAGGGGGGCGATGTCCGGATGCGTCACCTCTACACCATACGTCGCCCTGACGAGGCCCCGGTTCGGCAGCCGAGATCCGGTCTCATCTCGTGTTTTCGACAGGTTCTGGACCCGAAAATGGCGCAGCTTTCGCCCGAACCTCGACGACACGGACACGGATTGTGATTAGGTTGTGCTTCACCCGAACACGACAGGGCGTCACCGCCGCGACCACCCCTTCGCGGACGGGCCATCCCGCTCCCGCACCACGGGACGGACCGGGCCGCTGACTGCCTGGACAGAGCCACCCACCCGACACGCGCCGAAGCCGAAGGCGTCGTGATCGACGTACACACGACAAACCGAGTTGGAGGGCACATGCTCGAGGTGTCGAACCTCGAAGTCGTCTACGACGACGTCGTCCTGGTGCTGCGCGGCGTGAGCCTGCAGGTACCCGAAGGGCGCATCGTCGCGTTGCTGGGCGCCAACGGCGCCGGCAAGACCACCCTGCTGCGGGCCATCTCCGGCCTGCTCGACGTCCACGAGGGCGAGGTGACGAAGGGATCGATCACGCTCGACGGGACCCCGATCCACGACCTCCCCCCGGAGCGGATCGTCGCCGCGGGGGTGAAGCAGGCCCTGGAGGGCCGCCGGATCTTCTCGGAGTTCACCGTGGAGGAGAACCTGCGGGTCGGCGCCCACACCGACCCCAGCGTCATGAAGCCGAACATGGAGCGGGTCTACGACCTCTTCCCGGTGCTGCGGGACCGCCGAAAGGCCACCGCCGGGTACCTGTCGGGCGGTGAGCAGACCATGTTGTCGATGGGGCGGGCCCTGATGTCCAACCCCAAGTACCTGCTGCTGGACGAGCCGAGCCTGGGGCTCGCCCCGCAGCTGGTCGACCAGATCAGGGACCTGATCATCGAGATCAACCAGCAGGGCGTCACCGTGCTGCTGGTCGAGCAGAACGCCGCGATGGCGCTGGGCGTGGCCGAGCACGGCTACGTCATGGAGACGGGAAAGGTCGTGATGGACAAACCAGCCGCCGAGCTGCTGGAGGACGACGACGTCAAGGAGTTCTACCTGGGCCTCGCCGACGAGGGCCACGCGAAGTCCTTCCGTGACGTCAAGCACTACAAGCGGCGGAAGCGGTGGCTGTCGTGACGGCGACCGACCTGCCCGGTGCCGGCGATCCGGCGGCGTCCCCGCACCACCTGCCCGGCGGGCACGTCGAGGACACCGGTGCGCCGATCATCGAGTTCGACTCCGTCCGCCTGTCCTTCTCCGGGGTGACCGCCATCGACGGCGTGTCCTTCCACGTGGGCCCGCGTGAGCTGTTCGCGGTCATCGGCCCGAACGGCGCGGGGAAGACCTCCATCTTCAACGTGCTGTCGGGCGTCTACCGCCCGCAGGAGGGCGAGGTGCGGTTCCGCGGCGAGAACATCCTCGGCCAGAACCCCCACCGCATCGCCGAGAAGGGCCTCGCCCGCACGTTCCAGAACATCGAGCTGTTCGAGAACCTCACCGTCCTCGACAACCTGATGCTGGGGCGCCACAAGAAGGTGAAGTACGGCTTCCTGGCCGGGATGTTCTACGTCGGCAGGGCCCATCGCGAGGAGATCGCCAACCGGGCCGTCGTCGAGGACATCGTCGACTTCCTCGAGATCGAGGCCTACCGCAAGCTGCCGGTGGGCCTGCTGCCCTACGGCATCCAGAAGCGCGTCGAGCTCGGCCGGGCGCTCGCCATGGAACCCAAGCTGCTGCTCCTCGATGAGCCGGTGGCCGGGATGAACGTGGAGGAGACCGAGGACATGGCCCGGTTCATCCTCGACATCCGCGACGAGCTGGACATCCCGATGATCCTCGTCGAGCACGACATGGGCCTGGTCATGGACCTGGCCGACCGCGTGATGGTCGTCGACTTCGGCCAGCACGTCGCGACGGGACTGCCCGCCGAGGTGCAGCGCAACCCCGACGTCATCAAGGCCTACCTGGGCAGCGACCAGGTGACGGCCCCCGCCGACACCCCCGAGGAGCAACGATGAGCCCCCTCCCCCTCCCCGACCCCCTCGCCGGCCTGGGCACCGCCAGCGTGGCCGGCGCCACCATGGAGCGTCCGGGCGCCTCGGGCACCGGGACGACCACGATCGTCACCCGCGTCCGGGACTGGGCCGACCGCCTGCCCGATCGCGTGGCCCTTCGCGAGAAGGACTTCGGTGTCTGGCAGGAGGTGACCTGGCGCGAGTACTACGACACGATCCTGGATGTGGGTCACGCCCTCATCGCCCTCGGCGTCGAGGCGGGCGACCGCGTCGCGATCCACTCCGAGAACCGACGCGAGTGGATGTACAGCGACCTGGCCACCGTCGCCTGCCGGGCCATCACGGTCGGCCTGTACCCGACCAACCCGGCGGAGGAGGTCCGCTACCTGCTCAGCGACTCGGGCGCCAAGGTCCTGATCGCGGAGGACCAGGAGCAGGTGGACAAGGCCCTGGAGGTCAGCGACGACCTGCCCGACCTGTCCCACATCGTCTACATCGAGCCGCGCGGCATCCACCACCGCTACGACGACCCGCGGCTGATCAGCTGGACGGACTTCCTCCAGCACGGCCGGGAACACCGGGCCGCCAACGCCGGCATGGTCGAGCAGCGCATGGCCGCGGCCGAGCCCGACGACGTCATGACGCTCGTCTACACCTCCGGCACCACCGGCCCGCCCAAGGGCGTGATGCTGACGATCGCCAACTGCGAGTTCGCGATCACCACGCTCGTGGACGGCGGCGGGTTCACCGACCCACCGCCGACCGAGGACGACATGGTGCTGTCCTACCTGCCGTTGTGCCACGTTGCCGAACGGATCTTCACCGTCTGGTTCAACGCCGCGGTGGGCGTCCAGGTCAACTTCGCCGAGTCCATCGAGACGGTCCAGCAGAACCTCAAGGAGGTCCAGCCGACCATCCTCTTCGCGGTGCCCCGCATCTGGGAGAAGATCCTGGCCGGGGTCAACATCCGCATGCAGGGCGCCAGCCGCGTCAAGCGAGCCATGTTCCGGTTCTGGATGCGCATGGCCGACCGGATCGGTGACCAGCTGGTGGCCAACGGTGGGGAGCACACGACGCAGACCCGGATCCTCTACGCCGTGGGATGGGTGATGATGTTCCGTGCACTGCGCGAGCGCATCGGGATGCGGCGGGTCCGCTACGCGGCGTCCGGTGCCGCACCGATCGCCCCAGAGGTGCTGAAGTTCTTCATGGGCATCGGCGTGCCCATGCACGAGGTCTACGGCATGAGCGAGAACTCCGCCGTCGCCACCGCCAACCGCCCCGGCCGCATCAAGCTCGGCACCGTCGGTGAGGCGCACCCGGGCGTGGAGGTGCGGCTCGACCCCGAGACCAACGAGATCCTCACGCGGCACCCCGGCACGTTCGCCGGCTACTGGGGCAAGCCCGAGGCGACCGCCAAGGTCATCGACGCCGACGGGTGGCTGCACACCGGCGACGTCGGCGAGTGGGTCGACGGCACCCACCTGCGCATCGTCGACCGGATCAAGGACATCATCATCACGGCCGGGGGAAAGAACATCTCCCCCAGCGAGATCGAGAACTCCCTCAAGGCCTCCGAGTACATCAAGGAAGCCGTGGTCATCGGTGACAAGCGCAAGTACCTGACGGCGCTGATCGGCATCGAGCTCGACACCGTCGGCGACTGGGCCCAGCGCCAGGGACTGCCCTACACCACCTACCGGGACCTCGCCGAGAAGCCGGAGGTCGTGGCGCTCGTCGCCGACCTGGTCGAGCGGACCAACGAGAAGTTCTCCCGGGTCGAGGGCATCAAGAAGTTCCGCATGCTCCCCAAGGAGCTGGACCACGAGGACGGTGAGATGACCGCCACGCAGAAGGTCAAGCGCAGCGCGCTGTACGAGATCTTCACCGACCTGGTGGAGGGCATGTACGGCGGCCCGCCCGCCGGCACCGGTGCCGACGGCAAGACCTACGTGACGGCCGCCCCGGCCGAGGTGGCTTCGTGACCCAGTTCCTCCAGGCGATCATCTCCGGGCTCGGACAGGGCTCCATCTACGCGCTCGTCGCCCTCGGCTTCGTCATCATCTACAAGTCGACTCGCGTCATCAGCTTCGCCCAGCCGGCGCTGATGATCACCGGCTCGTTGTTCGTGGTCTTCCTCCACGACGTCATCGGCTTCTGGCCGGCCCTTCTGCTGGCCATCATCGGCACCGCCGGCGTGGCCATGACGGTCGAGCGGACCACCCTGCGCCCGATGATCGGCCAGCCGCCGTTCGTCGTGGCGATCATCACCATCGGTGTCGACATCGTGCTGCGGGTCATCCAGAACCGCCTCATCGGGACCAACCTGCGGTTCGTCGGCGACCCCTGGGGGCTGCAGAACTTCCAGGTGGGCGACCTGCTGGTCAACCAGCGCGACGTCGCCCGCTTGTTCACCGCCTTGCTCATCCTCGCGCTGCTGTCGGCGTTCTTCCGCTACAGCCGCTTCGGCCTCGGGATGCGCGCGGCCGCCTTCGACCAGGAGACGGCGCTCGCACAGGGCATCGACGTCGGTCGGGTCTTCATGGTCTCGTGGGCGCTCGCCGGGGCCCTGGCTGCCGTCGCAGGCATGTTCGTCGACGGCGGTGGAGGGATCAGCCAGCAGACCTGGATCGTCGCCCTCAAGGCGTTGCCGGCGATCATCATCGGTGGCCTCGACTCGGTGAACGGCGCGGTCATCGGCGGCCTCGCGGTCGGGGTGGTCGAGGCGCTGGTGGCCAGCTACCAGACCGAGTACTTCCCGTGGATGGGCAACGGCTTCGCCGCGGTGTCCCCCTACGTCCTGCTGCTGGTCGTCCTGCTGGTGCGGCCCTACGGCCTGTTCGGTACCCCGGAGGTGGAGCGAGTTTGAGCAGCATGTTGTTCGGAGGTTCCGGCGTCGGAGGACGTCCCGAGCTGTACACCAGCTACGACGCCGACATGGCGCTGTTCAACACACGGGCCAAGCTGTGGAGCGTCCAGGGCCTCGTCGTCCTCGCCGCGCTGCTGCCGTTCGTCCTCGCCGACGACCTGCTCGTCCTGCTGTCCCGGGCGTTCGCCTTCGCCGTCGGCGCCATCGGGCTGAACCTCGTGACCGGCTACGCCGGCCAGGTGTCCCTGGGCCATGCCGTCTTCGTGGGCATCGGGGCTTTCACGGCCGCCACCCTCAGCGGCGACCCCGAGGCGCGGACGCTCGGGTTCGGCCTGCCGATGATCGTCTGGCTGCCGGCCGCGGCGTTGCTGCCCGCGGCGGTGGGTGCCCTGGTCGCGCCGCTGGCGACACGGCTGCGCGGGTTGTACCTGGCGATCGTGACCCTCGGCCTGGTGTTCATCGGCGACCACGTCTTCCGCGAGGCGGACTTCATCACCGGTGGGTTCGGCGTCGGCCGTCCCGGCGTGATCGCGTCGGTCTTCGGCATCTCCCTGACCGACAACGGTCCGTCCATGACCGGTCAGCAGAAGACCTACTGGTTCGCCCTGGTCATGCTGGTCATCGTCGCCATCCTGGGACGCAACATCGCCCGTACGGCGGTCGGACGTGCGTTCCAGGCCGTCCGTGACCGCGACATCGCGGCGGAGGTCATCGGCGTGGAGCTGACCAAGCACAAGGTGCTGGCCTTCACCGTGTCCTCGGCGTTCGCCGGGCTCGCCGGCGCCCTGCTGTACACGATCACCCGACAGGTCGTCCCCGAGACGTTCAACCTCGTGATGAGCGTGCAGTTCATCGCGATCATCCTGATCGGTGGCGCGTCCACGATCAGCGGGTCGATCGCCGGTGCGGTGTTCCTGACCGTCGTGTTGCGCTTCGCCGAGGAGCTGAGCCGCTTCTTCAGCTTCATCCCGAGCCCCGGCCAGCAGGGCGGCCTGCTCAACACCGCCCAGGTCTCGACCATCCTCTACGGCTTCCTCATCGTCGGATTCCTGCTGTTCGAGCCCCGGGGGCTGTTCGGCGTGTGGATCCGCATCCGCAACTACTGGAAGGGCTGGCCCTTCAGCTACTAGGGCCGGCGCAGTTGAACCCCCGAACACACGCGACACCCCTGCTACTTCGGTAGTAGGTTTCACCTTGCGGCGTCCACCGCGACGCCATGAACAGGAGACACACCATGAGGTTGCAATCCCGCTGGGCCAGGCTGGCCCTGATGTTGTCCGTGCTCGCCCTCCTCGCCGTCGGTTGCCGCGGCGACGAGACAGCCGACGACGCGCAGGACGCGGTCGACGACGCGGTGTCGGATGCCGAGGACACCGCCGATGACGCCGCCGACGAGGTCGACGAGGCCACCGACGACGCCGAGGAGACCGCGGACGACGCGACGGACGAGGCCACCGACGAGGAGGGGGACGACGCCGCTCCCGCCGGTGACGTCGCCTTCGACGTCGGCGTGACCGAGGAAGCCTGCCCCGACGCGGTGAACGCCGACAACGGCTGCATCTACCTCGGCACCATCTCCGACCTGACGGTCGGTCCCTTCGCCGCCCTGGCGGTGCCGATCACCGACGCACAGACCGCGTTCTGGCGTCGCGTCAACGAGAACGGTGGGATCGGCGGCTTCGACGTCAACACCTCCGAGTACACCCGCGACAACCAGTACAGCCCGGAGGTCCACTCCCAGCAGTACGAGGAGATCAAGGGTTCGGTCCTGGCGCTGGCACAGTCGCTGGGCTCCCCCACCACGTTCGCCATCCTCGACGACCTCGAGGCCAACAACGTGATCACCGCCCCCGCGTCGTGGACGTCGGCCTGGCTGTTCAGCGACGTGATCGTCGAGTCCGGCAACACCTACTGCGTGGAGTCCCAGAACGGCCTGGACTACCTGGCCGAGCAGGCCGAGATCGGCACGGTCATGGCCGTGCACTACCCCGGTGACTACGGCGACGACGGTGCAGCAGGTGCAAGCCGTTGGGCCGAGGCCAACGGTGCGGAGTTCGTCGACGTCCCGACCACCCCCGGTCAGGACAACCAGGGCGAGGCCGTCAACCAGGTCGTCAGCGGCGGCGCCGACGTGGTCGTGATCACGACCGGTCCTGCCGACGCCGGCACCATCGTCGGCCAGGCGGCCGCCGGTGGGTTCCAGGGACGGTTCCTGTTCAACAGCCCGGCCTTCAACCCCGGCCTGCTGCAGTCCCCTGCTGCCCCGGCGGTCATCGCCCAGGTGACCGTCGCCGGGCCGTGGGAGCCGTTCCAGACCGACACGCCCGGCCACCAGGCCATGCGCGAGGCGCTGGGCGACGTCACCGGCAACGACGGCTACACCTCCGGTTGGGCCTGGTCCTACCCGCTGCTGGCTGTCCTCGAGCAGGCCGCGGCCAACGGCGACCTGACCCGTGAGGGCATGGCGACCGCGCTCGGCCAGATCACCGAGGTCGACTACGAGGGCATGGTCCCTGCTGGTGCCGGCAACCTGTCGGGCGACGCCAACGCGGCGGCCGTCCGTGCCACGTCGATCGGTACCCCGTCCGACGCCGTCCCCAGCGGCCTGGAGAGCCAGGGCTTCTACGAGGGCGAGACCGCGGCCTCCTACGAGTTCGACGCCCCTTGCTACGAGGGCGGCGTGTGATCTCCTGATCGGCTGACCGACGCAGCCGACACCGCCCGGTTCGCCGGGCGGTGTCGGTGTTTCCGGGGAGCTTCGTCGGATCGAGTTTCCCTCTCCGGTCGGCGCGGTAGGGTCCACGCCGATGCCCGACAACCTCGTGTCCAAGCGTGTCCTCGCCATGGTCCTTGCTGGAGGTGAGGGCAAACGCCTTGCCCCGCTCAGCGCCGACCGGGCCAAGCCGGCGGTGCCGTTCGCCGGCATGTACCGGATCATCGACTTCGTCCTGTCGAACCTGGTGAACGCCGACTTCACCAAGATCGTCGTCCTGACGCAGTACAAGAGCCACAGCCTCGACATCCACCTCAACCAGACGTGGCGACTGTCCCCGCTGCTGGGGCACTACGTGACGCCCGTACCCGCGCAGATGCGGCGGGGCAAGCACTGGTACGTCGGGTCCGCGGACGCGATCTACCAGAACCTCAACATCCTGGGTGACGAGAAGCCCGAGTACGTGATCGTCTTCGGGGCCGACCACATCTACCGGATGAACCCCCAGCAGATGCTGCGCCAGCACATCGAGTCGGGCGCCGGCGTGACCGTCGCCGGGATCCGCGTGCCGCTGGACGAAGCGACGGAGTTCGGAGTCATCGAACCCACCAGCGACGGACGGACCATCCAGGCGTTCCGCGAGAAGCCGTCGGACCCCAAGCCCACCCCGGACGACCCGTCCGTCGCCTACGCGTCGATGGGCAACTACATCTTCACGACCAAGGCCCTCGTGGAAGCCGTCACCAAGGACTCGCGCAACGACGACTCCAACCACGACCTCGGCGGCGACATCATCCCGATGATGGTCGAACGCGGCGAGGCCGGCGTCTACGACTTCTCCGCCAACACGTGGCCGGGGCAGACCGAGGGCGATCGGGGGTACTGGCGGGACGTCGGGACCATCAAGGCCTACATGGACGCCTCCATGGACCTGATCTCCGTCAGGCCGACGCTGAACCTCTACAACCAGCAGTGGCCGATCCTGTCGTGGTCGCCACCCATGCCGCCGGCCAAGTTCGTGCACGCCGAGGAGGACCGCACGGGGCGTGCGATCAACTCGATGGTCTGCCCGGGCGTCGTCGTCAGCGGTGGCTCGGTCACCGGGTCGATCCTCTCCCCCGGTGTGCACGTGCACTCCTTCGCCCAGGTCGAGGGGTCGGTGCTGATGCACAACGTCAACGTCGGGCGCCACGCCGTCATCCGAAACGCCATCATCGACAAGAACGTCAACGTGCCGGCCGGGGCGCAGATCGGCGTGGACCTCGACGCCGACCGGAAGCGGTTCACGGTCACCGACGAGGGGATCGTCGTCATCGGCAAGAACGCCCAGCTGTAGGCATTCCCTCACGCGACGTGCACCGCGTCGAGCGGTGCAACCGCTTGCAGCGCCCCGTTGCACGGAGTGCCTGACCGGTGACAGAGAAAGGTCGCCGAAAACGCTTGCACAACGTCGCGCAACGCGGTTGACTCAACCGACATCCCGTACTACCGCGATGGGAGTGTTGGTTTGCCAGAGCCGAAGCCGCAGGGTGGGGCCTTGCCCCGTCCCCAGGAGGACATGCCGTGGTGGGCGCACGCCGTCACCTACCAGGTCTACCTCCGGTCCTTCGCCGACAGCGACGGGGACGGGATCGGTGACCTGGCGGGCGTCCGCAGTCGACTCCCCTACATCGCCGCCCTCGGGGCCGACGCGATCTGGCTGAACCCCTGCTATCCCTCACCGCAGCGGGACCACGGCTACGACGTCACCGACTACTTCGACATCGACCCTGCCTACGGCACCCTCGCGATCTTCGACGACTTGGTCGAGCAGGCCCGCCAGTACGGGATCCGGGTGCTGATGGACGTGGTCCCCAACCACTGCAGCAGCGACCACCCGTGGTTCCGCGAGGCGGTGGCCGCCGGTCCGGGGGCGGCCGCACGCGAGCGGTTCTGGTTCCGCGACGGACGTGGCGAGGACGGGGCACTGCCGCCGAACGACTGGACGGCGATCTTCGGCGGGTCGGCCTGGACTCGCGTCACCGAACCCGATGGACGTCCGGGGCAGTGGTACCTGGGGGTCTTCACCCCCCATCAGCCCGACCTCAACTGGCACCACCCCGACGTCCCCGAGATGTTCGACCGGATGCTCCGGTTCTGGTTCGACCGCGGCGTGGAGGGGTTCCGCGCCGACGCGGTGACGTTCCTGGGCAAGACCGAGGGGCTGCCCGACCACGGGGCGGAGGTGCCGTTCGGGAAGGGCAGCCACCTGTTCACCCACCACCCCGACGGTCACATCGCGTGGCGGCGATGGCGACAGCTGGTCGACGAGTACAACCGGACCAACGACCGCGACGTCCTGCTGCTGGCCGAGGCCTGGACCGCCGACGATCCCGGGGCATTGGCCGACTACGTCAACCCCCACGAGTTCCACCAGGCCTTCGCCTTCGACCTGACCACCGCCGCGTGGCGGGCAGACGCGTGGCGTCGGGCGATCGACGACACCCTCGACGTGCTGCGACCCGATGGGCTGTATCCGGCATGGACGCTGAACAACCACGACGTCGAACGCGCGGTCACTCGCTACGGCCGTGCCGATGCCACCCAGGTCGACGATGCACACCGCAGCAACATCGTGCCGTCCGAGGCGCATGTCGACGAACGCCTCGGACTGCGTCGGGCTCGTGCCGCGGCGCTGGCGATGCTCGCGCTCCCCGGATCGGTCTTCCTCTACGCCGGGGAGGAGCTGGGCCTGCCGGAGGTGCTCGACCTGCCCGACGAGGTCAGGACCGACCCCGTGCACGAACGCTCGGGCGGTCGGGTGAAGGGCCGCGACGGGTGCCGGATCCCCCTTCCGTGGACCGTCGCCCCGACGGGAAGCCATGGCTTCTCCCCCGGACCGGGATCCGCCGCACCCTGGCTCCCGCAGCCCGAGGGCTGGGGCAGCCACAGCGCCGAGGCCCTGGAGTCCGACACCAGCTCCATCCTGCACCTGTATCGCGACGCCGTCGCCGTCCGCCGCAAGCTGACCGATCTCCGGGGACTGGACCTGGAGTGGCACGACGTCGGTCCCGACGCCATCGCGTTCTCGCGTGGGCAGGCCGTGGTCGTGCTGAACCTCGCCGACACCGACCTGCCGGTTCCTCCCGGGTTGCTCGAGGGACGCCGCGTCGTGCTGGTGTCCGATCCGTCCCGCCGGTCCGTCGACCGCGGCGTCGTCCCGGGCGACACCTGCGTCTGGTTCGCTCGATGAGGCGATCCGACCCTCTGCTCCCCTGACGTCCATCCCCGGGCGGGATGCCAGCTCCGCCCCCCAACCCACGAGCCCGCTGGCCCAACACATGGAGACAGGCACATGACACGCAACAAGCTCTTGGCCGCGCTATTCCTGGTGCTCGCGATGGTCGCGGCGGCATGCAACGGCGGTGACGACGGGGGCGGCGACGCCTCGGAGGACGCCGGGGACGCCAGCGGCGACACCGGCGGCGACGGCGAACTCAGCGGCGAGGTGACGATGCTGCACGCCTTCACCGGTGAGGCCGACGTCGCCGGCCTTGCCGCCGTCATCGACGCCTTCGAGGAAGCCAACCCCGGGGTGACGGTCAACGACGAGGGGTCCAACGACTTCGAGTCGCTGGCCCGTACCCGCATCGGGTCCGGCACGCCGCCGGACGTCATCCTGCACCCCCAGCCCGGCCTGCTGGAGGACTTCGTCAGCCAGGGCGCGGTCCAGCCGCTGGACTTCCTCGACGAGGAGGCCCTTCGCGGTGACCTCGTCGGCGGCCTGCTCGACCTGACGACCTTCGACGGCACCAACTACGGCCTGCCGCTGCGACTCAGCTTCAAGAGCCTCGTCTGGTACAACCAGCCGGTCTTCGAGGAAGCGGGCTACGAGATCCCGGAGACCTGGGACGACATGATGGCCCTGACCCAGCAGATCGCCGACGACGGCACCTACGCCCCGTGGTGCATCGGCATCGAGTCCGGCGACGCAACCGGGTGGCCGTCCACCGACTGGGTCGAGGACGTGCTGCTGCGCACCATCGGTCCGGACGCCTACGACCAGTGGGTTGCCGGCGACCTCGCCTTCGCCTCCCCCGAGGTGCAGGGCGCCATCGAGGAGTACATCGTCCCGATCTGGACCAACGACGACTTCGTCAGCGGTGGTCGGGCCAACATCGCCCGCGAGAACTTCGGTACTTCGGTGATCGGGATCCTGGGGGGTACCGACGGCGACTGCGTCCTGCACCGCCAGGCCACCTTCATCGAGGGCTTCATCGCCGAGAACGACCCGGACGCGGAGTTCGGGACGGACTACAACTTCTTCTACCTGCCGCCGATCGACGAGTCCGTCGGCTCGCCCGCCCTGGGCGCCGGTGACATCGCGGCGCTGTACACCGACAACGAGGCGGCGAAGGCCTTCATGGAGTTCCTCGCCACGCCCGAGTCCGGCGAAGGATGGGCAGCGCAGGGTGGATTCCTGTCACCGTTCACGAGCTTCGACACCTCCATCTACCCGACGGAGTCCGCACGTACCGCAGGCACGCTGCTGGCCGAGGCCGACTTCTTCCGCTTCGACGGTTCCGACCTGATGCCCGGTGATGTCGGGTCGAGCTCGCAGGAGGGTTCGTTCTGGCTGGAGATGACCGAATGGATCTCCGGTGACCAGGAGCTCGAGGAATCCCTCACCAGCATCGACGAGCTGTATGCCGAGGTGAAGGAGGGCTAGCCAGGCGGTCGGCCCCGGACCGGTCAACCAGACCGGCCCGGGGCCTCGAGCACGAGCGAGGAGGGTCAAATGGGCGGCACACTGCTCAGAGCACTGGTCATCATCATCATCGGCGTGGGTGGGGCCGCGGCGTTCTACTGGGTCGGCAACCTGATCACCGAACGGGTCCTGCCGAAGGAGGCCGGCGAACGGGTACGTCCCTACGTCTTCATCCTCCCGGCGCTGTTCGTCGTGACCGTCTACCTGCTGTACCCGATGATCGACACCATCAGGCGCAGCTTCTACGGCGACCGGTTCGTCGACGGCGAACGACCGTTCGTCGGACTGGACAACTACGCCGACGCGATCACCGGGGACGGCATCCCGCCCATCGCGATCATCCTTGCGGTGGCGGCGATCGTCATCGGCGTCGTCGTGGGGATCACCAACCGCATGCCCCCCGGCGACGCACGGGGCGCACGCATGCGCACCTGGACCTTCGCGGTCCTCGGCCTCGGCCTGCTCGCCACCTTCGTCATCAACGTGGTGGACGAGGGGTCCCTGACCGGGGACAGCCCCGTCTGGGCAGCCATCTACAACAACGTCCTGTGGATCCTCGTCGTGCCGTCGGGCGCCGTGGCCATCGGCTTGCTGGTCGCGGTGCTGGCCGACCGGTTGCCGCCACGGCTCGAGAACGTCTCCAAGTCGATGATCTTCATGCCGATGGCGATCAGCTTCGTCGGCGCCTCCGTCGTCTGGCAGCTGGTCTACGCGATCGAGACCACCGGCGAGCAGACCGGCATCCTCAACGCCATCGTCGTCAACCTCTTCAACGCCGAACCCATCGCCTGGCTGGAACGCGAGGCGTTCAACGACTTCGCCCTGATGGTCATCATGATCTGGCTGCAGGCCGGGTTCGCGATGGTGCTGCTGTCGGCGGCGATCAAGTCGGTCCCCGAGGACACCATCGAGGCGGCACGCATCGACGGTGCCAACGAGTGGCAGATCTTCTGGCGTGTGGTCGTCCCGCAGATCCGCTCGACGATCGTGGTCGTCCTCACGACCATCCTCATCACGGTGCTGAAGGTCTTCGACATCGTGCGCGTCCTGACCAACGGTCGCGACGACACCCAGGTCGTCGCCAACCTGTTCTTCACCAACTTCGAGAACGGGGCCTACGGCAGCGCCGGCGTCCTCGTCGTCCTGCTGGTCCTCGCGACCATCCCGTTCATGTTGATCAACGTCAAGCGGTTCCGCGAACAGGAGGCTGCACGGTGAGTACCACAACCACCACCCCCGACAGCCCCACGGTGCCCAGCAAGTCACCGGGGTTCCTCACCAAGGCCTTCACCGCGAAGGGCCCCGGCGAGGAGAACTCCGGCGGCTGGTTCACCCGCATCGTCCTGCTCGCCGTCGTCGCCATCTGGCTGCTGCCCACCGTGGGCCTGCTGGTCACGTCGCTGCGGACCCCCGCGGCCGCCAACGACTCCGGCTGGTGGACCGTCTTCTCCGAGGGCGGCCTGCAGCTCAGCAACTACAGCGAGGTGCTCAGCGCCACGTCCGGTGGGTCGACGCTGGCCGAGGCGTTCGTCAACTCGATCGTCGTCGCCGTCCCGGCGACCGTGATCCCGATCCTCATCGCGGCGTTCGCCGCCTACGCGTTCTCGTGGATGGAGTTCAAGGGGCGCGAGCCGCTGTTCATCCTCTTCGTCGCGCTGCTCGTCGTGCCGCTGCAGGTGGCCTTCATCCCGATCATCCAGCTGCAGGTCCAGATCGACTCGTTCCTGCAGGGCACGCTCGGGCTGTCCAACTTCACCCTCAACGGCAGCTTCCTGGCCATCTGGCTGGCCCACGCCGGGTTCGGCATGCCGTTGGCCGTCTACCTGCTGCGCAACTACATCGGTGCGCTCCCCAAGGAGGTCATCGAGTCGGCCAAGGTCGACGGGGCGGGACACTTCCAGACGTTCTGGCGCCTGATCATCCCGCTGTCGGTGCCGGCGCTGGCAGCGTTCGCGATCTTCCAGTTCCTGTGGACCTGGAACGACTTCCTCGTCGCGCTGATCATGCTGAACAGCGCCGCCGAGGGGCAGGTGGCAACCACCTACCTGGCCGGCCTGCAGGGCACGTTCGGTGAACAGCTGCACCTGCTGACCGCCGGTGCGTTCATCACCATGACGATCCCGCTGGCCGTCTTCTTCGGCCTGCAGCGGTTCTTCGTCCGTGGCCTGACCGCAGGCTCGGTCAAGGGCTGATCCCAGCGGGGGTGGGCCGACGCCGTCGGCCCGCCCCCGGTCAACGCTGCGTGGCGAACCCCGTCCGCACGTCCGGGGCACCGAGGCGTGCGGCGTCCGCAGTGTGGTCGTCGGCCATCGTCTGGGACTCGCGTTCGGCCTCGACCCGCGCCTCGTAGTGCGACAGCTCGCGGACACGGGTTTCCTCGTCCCATCCGAGGACCTCGCCGACGATCCCGACGACGGCCTTCGCCGCGGTCAGGCCCCGGTCCCACGTCTCGATGGAGATGCGCATGCGACGCGTCAGGACGTCGTCGAGGTGCAGCGCCCCCTCCCACGCTGCGGCGTACCACGCCTCGACCATCAGGTGGTCGGCCGCACCGTCGATGGGCGCGCCGAGCTCGGGCCGTTCGGCGATCGCCTCGAGGAGTCGCGGGACCTCCGACCCGTAACGCCGCAGCAGGTGCTCGATCCGGGCGACGTGCAGACCGGACCCGGCAGCAAGGCGTTCGCGCTGGTTCCAGGTGGCATGGAAGCCGTCGGCGCCGACGAGCGGCAGGCGATCGGTCGGGGTCTCGGGGACACGACGGTTCATGCTGCGGGCGGCCGCGTCGATGGCGTCCTTGGCCATGACCCGGTACGTCGTGTACTTGCCGCCGGCGACGGTGATGAGGCCGGAGACTCCCTGGACGACCGCGTGCTCGCGGGACAGCTTGGAGGTGGCTTCCGACTCGCCGGTCAGCAACGGCCGGAGCCCCGCGTAGACCCCCTCGACGTCCTCCCGGGTCAGCGGGATGTTGAGCCACTTGTTGGCCTCGCCGAGCAGGTAGTCGATGTCGGCGGAGCTGGCCGCAGGATGCGCCTTGCCGAGGTCCCACTCGGTGTCGGTGGTGCCGATGATCCAGTGGCGGGTGAACGGCGGGGCCATCCACGGGATGACGAACAGCACCGACGACGCCGTCCGGGTGATGAAGCCGGCGTCGGAGTGGATGCGGTCGCGCGGCACGACGAGGTGGACACCCTTGGACGCCCGCACCTTGATGCGGCCGCGGCCGGCGAACGCCTGCACGTCGTCGGTCCACACCCCGGTGGCGTTGATGACCTGGCGGGCCCGGACGACGAACTCCTCGCCGCCCTCGAGGTCGCGCACCCTCGCACCCACGATCCGCTCCCCCTCGGTGACGAAGTCCACGACCCGGCACGAGGTGGCGATCGCCGCCCCGTGACGTGCGGCCGTCCGAGCCACCGCAAGGGTGTGCCGGGCGTCGTCGACCTGGGCGTCGTGGTACTGGATCGCCCCGACGAGCTTGTCGGCCCGCAGCGACGGGGCGATGCGCAGCGCCTGGGTGCGGGTCAGGTGGCGGTGGCGCGGCATGCCGGTGCGTCCGGCCATCGCGTCGTACAGCGCGATCCCGGCCCCCACGTAGGCGCGTTCCCACACCCGGTTGGTCAGCGGGTACAGGAACGGGATCGGCCGCACCAGGTGGGGGCACAGCCGGTCGAGCATCAACGTGCGTTCGTGGAGCGCCTCGTGGACCAGCGCGAAGTTCAGCTGCTCGAGGTAACGCAGGCCACCGTGGATCAGCTTGCTGGACCGGCTGGACGTGCCGGCGGCGTAGTCCCGTGCCTCGACCAGCCCGACCGACAGCCCCCGTGCGGCCGCGTCGAGCGCCGTGCCGGCACCGGTGATGCCGCCGCCGACGACGAGGACGTCGAGCTGCTGTGCGGCCATCGTGCGCAGCGCCCTGGCGCGCTGGGCCGGATCCAGGCGACCGTCGGCGCTTCCGGACATCGGGGCGGGCAGGTCGGTCACGGGCGCGGGCACGAGGTCAGCCATCGGTCCCGCATGGTCGCACGCACGAGCCCCCGCTGCACACCGCCGATCAGGCCGTCCGGCCCTCGATGCGCCGCGCTGCCGCCACGAGGTCGTCCCACGCCCGACGGACGTCCTCGAGGGACGTGCGCCAACCCCCGATCGCGACGCGGACGACGTACCGGTCGTCGAGGCGGGTGTGGGTCAGGAACGCGCTGCCGCTGGCGTTGACGACCTCCATGGCCCGGGCGGCGACGTCGTCGTCGCGACGGTGGCGCAGGCAGACCAGCGACAGCGGGTGGGGCGCCGCCAGCTCCCAATCGTCGCCCTCGGCCACCCAGCCCGCCAGCTCCTGCGCCATCGCCACGTGGGCGCGGATGTGCGCCCGCAACCCCTCGATGCCGTACGTGCGCAGCACCCACCACAGCTTGAGCGAGCGGAACCGACGCCCGAGGGGGATGTGCCAGTCCCGGTAGTCGATGACCTCGCCGCTGGCCGTGGCGGCGTTGGCGAGGTACTCGGGGAGGATCCCGAGGGCGCCAGTGAGGGCGGCCGCGTCACGAACCCAGAAGGCGGTGCAGTCGAAGCCGACCAGCAGCCACTTGTGGGGGTTCATCACATAGCTGTCGGCCCGGTCCAGCCCGGTGATCATGTCGCGATGCTCGGGGCAGACGGTGGCGGACCCGCCGAAGGCCCCGTCGACGTGCAGCCACACCCCGCGGGCGCTCGTCACCTCCGCGATGGCGGCCACGGGATCGATGGCGGTGGATGAGGTCGTCCCGACGGTCGCCATGACCATGACGGGCCGCAGGCCGGCCGCCAGGTCGGCGTCGATCGCCGCGGCGAGCGCCACGGGGTCCATGCCGTGATCGGCGTCGGTGGCAACGCTGCGCAGCGCCGCCGAGCCGAGCCCGGCCACCCGGGCGGCCTTCTCCAACGACGAGTGCGCGTGGGCGCTGGCGTACACCGTCAGCCCGCCAGGTGCGCCGTCCCGGTTGCCGGCGCCCTCGAGGACCCGTTCGCGTGCGGCGAGCAGCGCGCACAGCGTGGCCGAGGACGCCGTGTCCTGGATGACCCCTCCCCCAGGCCCGTCGCTGCGGAAGGCGTCGGGCAGCCCGAGGGCGTCGACCAGCCAGTCCAGCACCACCGTCTCGACCTCGGTGACGGCCGGCGAGGTCGACCACAGCATCCCCTGTGCGCCGAGGCCGCTGGAGACCAGGTCGGCCAGGATCGACGGCGGGCTGGCGTTGGCGGGGAAGTAGGCGAAGAAGGAGGGATGCTGCCAGTGGGTCATCCCGTCCATGACGACGTCGTCGAGGTCCTGCAGGAGGGCGTCGAACGGTTCCCCCTCCGCGGGGGCGCTGCGGGGCAGACGCGCGGCGACCTCCCCGGGCTCGACGCGCGAGCGGACGGGGAGGTCGGCGATGCCGGCCATGTGGTCGGCGAGCCAGTCGACGGCGGCGTGGCCGTGTCGTCTGAACTCCTCCGGTGACCAGTGCAGGGCGGCGGGGTCGTGGGGTGGGGTCGGCGTGCTCATCGCGCGCCGACCCTACCCGTGGTTGCCTCAGACGGTGATGGTGCCGAGGTCCTGCACGTCACCGCGGGACAGGTACACCAGCTGCTCGGTGGCGCCCGATCCGTCGGGCCGTTCCGCCCGGATGGTCACGCGCTCCTCCTGGCCGACGAACTCCAGGGCCGGGCGGGTGGTCGGGTAGACCGTCCACTCGAAGACGCCGTCCTCGTCGGTCTCGATGGTCGAGTTCCACATCTCGCCCCAGGTCTCCTGGCTGATCGGGTTGCCGGGCGACAGCGGGTTCTGGAACGCCTTGATGTTGGACACGAGCCCCTTGACGCCGTTGCCCTGCCCATCGACCAGCTGGCCCTTCACCACGCAGTTGTGGCGTGCCGTCACGTCGATGAACGCGTTTCGGTAGTCGTAGTCGGTGTTGGAGATCTCCTCCTGGAACGGCCTGTTGAGGTACAGGTCCAGGTCGGAGTCCGACGCGATTGCCTGGTGCAGGAAGCCCCGGTCCTCGTTGCCGAAGCAGACCAGCTCGACCATCATCATGAGGGCTTCGCGGTTGTTGGCGTAGAACTGCGGGACGACGCTGTCGTAGCGGGGGTGGAAGCTCGATCCGGCGTGCTCGAAGGTGTAGGAGATCGAGCCGAAGGTGCCGTAGGTGTAGTCCGAGCAGGTGCCCGTGGTGACGTACAGGTCGATGGACTTGGTGGGCCGGTACCCGTTGAAGTGGCCGCTGGCGAAGCCGATGCGTGCCAGCAGCGTGTCGTCGGGGGCGTCGTCGTGGGTGTCGCCCCAGGCCCACAGCACCAGGTTGCCGGAGGTGTGGTGGGTGATGCCCGCCACGCACTGCCAGGTCTGGTGGATCCACTGGACGTTGCGGGACTCCGGCTCGGAGAACGGCTCGTGGCCGCGGTAGGTCTCGGAGTTGAGGCTGGCGGAGGACCCGTTGCCGCCCCAGCGGTAGGAGTAGTTGCGGTTGCAGTCCACGCCCAGGGCACCGGGCGTGGTGGGCAGCACGCCGTTCTGCGGGATCTGGTGCTCGAAGCCGGGGTTGAAGGAGCTGCCGGCCACTCGGGCGCCGCGCATGTTCTTGCGCCAGTACTGCATGGACGCACCGGGGGCGAGGCCCGTCAGCGAGGTGTCGGCCACGTCACGGCCGGTGCCGGCAGGACCGGTGCGGGAGTAGTCGTAGCCGTCGGGGTTCACGACGGGGACGATGATGTTGCGGCACTTCTCCACGATCGCCCGCATGCGGGCGTCCTGGGGGTCGGGCTCGCTGGAGGAGTAGGCGCGCTGCGATTCGCCGGTGGCCCGCCGGTAGGAGTCGATCAGGTCGAAGGCCCACATGATCGGCATCTCGGCCGCCGGCCACTCGCGGGCGTGGTGCACGCCGTCGTTGTAGTAGACGGGCCGGCCGTCGTTGCGCTCGACGTCGGTGCAGATCTCCAGCCCGTAGACGGTCCGTCCCTGCAGGGACGTGAACGGCAGCTCGAGGAGCTTGCAGATGTCGGGGTTCTCGCTGGCCAGCATCTGCATGTCGGCGTTGTGCATGGCGAGGTTGCGGTAGCCACCGTCGGTCTCGCCCGGCTGCGGCTTGAGCGTGGCCGAGCGTGCAGGGGCTGCCGCCCACTCCTCGGCGTCGCGCTTGGCGAGGTCGGTGACGGTGATCTCGTAGGGCAGGCCCGTGAGGATCAGGCGTCCCAGGTCGCCCGGCCACAGCAGGATCTCCACGGACCCGTCGTCGAAGACGTTGTGGGTGTCGTCGAGCTCGCCGATCAGGTGGGCGTTCTCGCGGGTGACCCAGACGCGGGCCAGCTGCAGCGGCAGCTCGCTGGCGGTGGCGATCCGGTCGGTGGCGAGGGCGTCGAGGGCCGCGGCCGGGCCGGCGACGCCGACGCCGACGCCGACGGCGAGCGCACCAGCACCGAGGCCTGAGGTGCGAAGGAAGTGACGACGGGACGAGCGATGCACGAGCAGTTCTCCAGGGTTGGACGGGTCGTGCCCGAGCAGTTCGACGCGGGGGCCGGGGATTCCTCCTCCGCGTCAACGAATCCGGTCAGGAACATCCCGGAACGACGACAGCCGGCCCCGGTGGGGACCGGCCATCGTGGTGGGGGATCGGATCAGGCGACGACGACGTCGCCGAAGTCGTGGACCTGACCGCGACGCAACGTCAGCTCGCGAGCGGCCACCGTTCGGGCCTGGCCAGCGGCTGGTGCGTTTCCCGTCCTGAAGGTGACGGTGTACAGCTCCTCGTCGTTGAACGTGGGGTCGTCGGCGTAGGCCGGACGGCTGGAGGGGTTGACGTACCAGCGGAACGTCCCGTCCTCGCCGACGTCGATGCTCCACAGGCCCTGCTCGGGCCAGTGGCTCGTCTCCAGCGGGTTCTGCCCGCCGCCGAGGAACCAGAGGAAGTTCTTGAAGTCCTTCTCGACCTGCACCGTGCCCGACACGGGGTTGCCGTCGCCGTCGACCAGGCGGCCGGTGAGGACGCAGTGGTAGCGGGCATCGAGGTCGACCACGCGGTCGGCGTCGGTGGAGTACTCGTACAGGCGACCCTCGATGACACGGGAGAACTCGCCCTGGAGGGCGTCGCGCAGCCCGTCGTTGGCGGCCACCTCGTCGCGCAGCAGGCCGCGGTCCGCCGGCTCGAGGCAGACGACCTCGGCCAGCAACGTCAGCGCCTCGCGGTTCTTGGCGTACATCGCCGGGACCGTCGTGCCGTACCCCGGGTGGAAGGAGTCACCCGCGTGCTCGAAGGTGTAGCTGATGGACCCCCACGTGCCGTAGGTGTAGTCCGAGCAGGTCCCCGTGGTCACGTACAGGTCGATCGACTTCGTCGGCTGGTAGCCGTTGTAGAACGTCGAGGCGATGCCGAGGCGGGCCAGGAGCACGTCGTCGGGCGCGTCTGCGGAGGTGTCGCCCCACGCCCACAGGACGAGGTCGCCGGAGGTGTGATGGGTGATCTCGGTCAGGCACTGGTAGGTCTGGTGCACCCACTGGACGTTGCGGCTCTCCGGCTCGCTGAACGGTGCTTCGCCGCGGTAGGTGCCGCTGGTCTCGGAGTTCGACGAGCCGCTGCCGCCCCACTGGTAGGAGTAGTTGCGGTTGGGGTCGACGCCGTAGGCGGTCAGGCCGTCGGGGGCGTTCTGCTCCCGGGCGATCCCACCGTCGGTCAGCTGGCGGCGGTTCTTGCGCCAGTACTGCCCGAACCCGTTGCCTGCCGCCGTCGCGGAGTTGCCGCCGAGGATCGGGATGCTGACGCCGACCTGGTGGGTCCCGGCCTCGACGGGGAACTCGCGGGAGAAGTGGAAGCCGTCGACGTTGACGATCGGGACGATGACGTTGCGCACCTTGCGGACCAGGTTGGCGATCCGCTTCTGGGCAGCGTCTGCCTCACCGGCCTCGTCAGCGCGGTAGCTCTCGACGAGGTCGTGGGCCCACATGATCGGCACCTCACCGGCCGGCCACTCGCGGGCGTGGTGCACGCCGTCGTTGTAGAAGACGGGACGGCCGTCGTTGCGGTCGACGTCGGTGCAGATCTCCAGGCCGTAGACCGTCCGTTCCTCGATGGACTTGTAGGGCAGCTCGATGAGCTTGACCAGCCCGGGGTTGTCGTCGGCCAGCGCCTGCATGTCGGCGTTGTAGTCGGCCAGGCGGCGGTACTCCCCCGTCGCCGTCTCACCGGGCTGCAGGTCGACGGTCCGCGCCGCGCTGGAGTCGGACCGGGCACGGTCCCGGGCGACGACATCCTCGACGGTGATCTCGAACCGCAGGCCGGTCTGGAGCAGACGGCCCAGGTCTCCGGGCCACAGCAGGAACTCGTAGGACCCGTCACCGAACGAGCGGTGGGTGTCGTCGAGGCCGTCGACGAGGTGCGCGGTGTCAGGGGCCAACCAGACCCGGGCCATGCGGAGGGGCTCACCGGCCAGCATGGCGGCACGGTCGGTGCCGGTGCTGTCGAGGGCGCCGAGGGCGCTGGCTGGCCCGGCGAGGCCCACGCCGAGGGCCCCGGCGGTGAGGCCTGCGGTGCGGAGGAACTGGCGGCGACTGGAACGATGCAAGGGGATGGCTCCCGGGTATCCGACGATGGGGGTTGTCGGACACGTTCGACCCCAGCACCCCGGATTCCTGCCCGGCCCCGAGGATCCCGGGGTCAGCTCGCCGCGCGCTCCGGGCGGTGCACGTCGCCGAGGTAGACCTCCCACTCGGGCCGGACCCGGCCCACCGCGACCACCATCCAGAAAGCCGCCCGGGGGGCGAACGGCTGGCGGACGAGCGCCATCCCCGCCTCGGAAGGGGTCCGGTCGCCCTTGCGGGAGTTGCACCGCATGCATGCAGCGACCACGTTCTCCCACTCGTGCGCGCCGCTGCGGCTTCGTGGGTGGACGTGGTCGATGTTCTCTGCGGGGGCACCGCAGTACTGGCACGTGTGGCCGTCGCGTATGAACACGCCGCGACGCGTCAGGGTGGCCCGCCGGCGGTACGGCACCCGTACGTATCGGCGGAGCTGGACGACCGAGGGGACGGACAGGTCGAGGCGTTCGCTGTGGAAGACATGCACCCCCTCGTGGACCATGTCGGCCTTGCCGGTCAGCAGCAGGACGAGGGCGCGTCGACCGCTGACCACGCACAGGGGTTCCATCGAGGCGTTGAGCACGAGGGCCTTGCCCGGCCCGCTGGTGGGCGCCACGGGCGGAGGCGATGGCGACTCCCGCGTCCCGTGGGGCGCGGGGTGGGGGGCAATCAGCGCACTCAACCGTTCACCTCCGACCAGCCGTCCCCGAGGCCCGCCCTGGCAGCGGACGATCGGTCCGGTTCCGGTCGCGGTCACCCTACCAGCGGGCCGTCGGCCGGACGACGCACCCCTCGCACCGCGCCGGCAGGTCGGCTCAGATGGCGTGGCGGGGGGCGGTGTCGATGATCTCGAACCCGGCCATCCCGTTGATCGCGCCGCCCCACACCATGAGCAGGGCATCCAGCGCGGCCTCGCGGCTGTGCTGCTCGCCCAGGACCGTCCGGCAGTAGGCGAAGTGCTCCACCATGGCAGCGAGGACGGAGGCCACGGTCTCCGGCGGCGGGACCTTGCTGCGGCGTCCCGCCGCATCGGTGACCAGGTCGAGCTGCTCGGTGATGCGGTCGACGAACCGCTGCCGCAGGTCCAGGTACAGCTCGCCGAACTCCGCGTCCTCCCGCGAGGCCTGCATCCACGTCTTCATGACCGCTGCGTCGGCGGAGTAGGTGTCGAGCACACCGCCCACGATCCGCTCGACCTCCGCCCGCGGGTCCTCGCTCTCCCACGGCTCCGACACGAGGTTGATGAAGGCCGCCATCGTGTCGGTGACGAGGTCGATGAGGATCGCCGACCGGTTCTCGTAGTAGGTGTAGAACGTCCCGTGGCTGACACCCGCCCGTTCGGCGATGTCCTGGACCCGGGTCTCCTGCCAGCCGAGGTCGGCGAACGCCTCCTGCGCGGCCACGCGCAGCTTGGCCATGGTCTTGCGGCCGCGCGGGGTCACGTGCTGGGGATCGATCACGCCTTGATCCTGCCAGAGTTGACGCCCACGTCAACTCCGAGTCGGCGGTTCACTCGCCGGGACGTCGGACGATGCCGTGCAGATGGCAGGCCACCATGCGTCCCTGGACCTGCTGCAGCGCCGGCGCCGGGCCCTCGCCGAAGCGGACGACGACGTCGCCCCCCTCGGTCGCCACGTCGGAGACCCCGGAGAAGATCCGGTGCCGGTCCGAGGCCCTGAGGTCCTCGATCAGCGCCAGCAGGTCGGGGTTGTGGCCGTCGGTGAACCGGGCCTCGTGCCGGCTGGTCCGCACGGCAGTCAGGGGCCCGGTCGCCCCGATCTCCTTCTCGAACGTGTCGGCGTCCACCTCGGTCCAGCGCTGCTCGAGGAAGTCGACGAGGTCGTCGCCTTCCCAGCCGCACGGCTCGAAGGCACGGGGGCACCGCGGGTGGAACTGGCAGCCCGACGGGGGATCGAGCGCGTCGGGGATCTCCCCGGACGGCAGGTTCTTCTCCCGCCCCTTGCGCGACGGGTCGGGCAGCGGGACCGCGCCGAGCAACGCGTCGGTGTAGGGATGCTGCGGATCGTCGTAGATCGCCGCCGCGTCGCCCCACTCCACGAGCTCGCCGAGGTACATGATCCCGATCTGGTCGCACACGAACCGGCCGGAGGTCAGGTCGTGGGTGATGTAGACGTAGGTCAGGCCCAGCTCGTCCTTGAGGTCGAGCATCAGCTCGAGCACCTTGGCCCGGATGGACATGTCGAGCGCCGCGACCGGTTCGTCGGCGACGACGAGCTCTGGTTCGGTGATGAGGGTCCGGGCGATCACCACGCGCTGCTTCTGGCCACCCGAGACGTCCTCGGGATAGCTGTCGAGGTACCGCTCCGCGGGGGTCAGGCCGCACCGCTCCAGCATCGCGGCGACCTTCGTCCGCACCTCCGCCCGGCTGGAGGCCAAGCCGTGGATCCGCAGCGGGTGGCCGACGCCCTGCACGATCGTCATCGCGGGGTTCAGCGAGGCGTTGGGGTCCTGGAACACCATGCCCATCTGCCGGCGCAGCGGCCGGAAGCGCCGCTCGGACAGCTCGGCCAGGTTCTGGCCCCGCCACCACACCGCCCCGTCGGTCACGGGTGCCAGGCCGAGGATGCTGCGGCCGAGGGTCGTCTTGCCCGAGCCGCTCTCCCCCACCAGGCCGAAGATGTCGCCCTGCTTGAGGTCGAAGCTGACGTCGTTGACGGCCTTGACGACCTTCTTGTCGCCGCGGCTGAAGATGCCGTGGGACGTGCCGAAGTGGGTGTGGAGGTTGCGGACCCGCAGCAGGATGCCGTCGGTGTCGGTGGTGTCGACCCCGGGCGTGGGGTCGTCGAGGGTGCCGGTCGTGGGGGACTCGCTGGGTGACGTCACGCTCATCGGGCCATCTCGTGGGTCGCGTCGGTGCCGGCTTCGGCACCCGGGTACAGCAGGCAGGCCGCGCGGGTGGCGTCGCTGACCGGCGTGAGGCTCGGGTCGACGGTGGTGCACGGCTCGAACCGCTGGTCGCAGCGGGGGGCGAACCGACACCCGGTCGGGGGGTCGAGCAGGTTGGGCGGGAAGCCGTCGATGGACGCCAGCTCCTCGGTGTCGACGCTGATGACCGATCGCAGCAGCCCCTGGGTGTAGGGGTGCTTGGGGTCGGTGAAGACCTCCTCGACCGGGCCGACCTCGACGATCCGTCCGGCGTACATGACCGCCACCCGGTCGCAGGTCTCGGCGACGATGCCGAGGTTGTGGGTGATGAGGATCAGCCCGAGGTCCTCCTCGCGGCGAAGGCGGTCGAGCAGGTCCAGGATCTGGGCCTCGACGATGACGTCGAGCGCCGTCGTCGGCTCGTCGGCGATGACGAGGTAGGGGCGCATGACGATCCCGAGGGCGATCATGATGCGCTGGCGCATGCCGCCGGAGAACTCGTGGGGGTAGTTGTCGGCGCGGGTGGGCGGGATGCCCATCTGCATCAGCGCCTCACGGGCCATCGCCCGGGCCTCGTCCTTCTTGGTGCCCGGCCGGTGTGCCCGGATGGCCTCCACGAAGTGGTCGCTGACGCGCATGAGCGGGTCGAGGCGAGTCATGGGTTCCTGGAAGACCAGGGCCATGTCCTCGCCCCGGACCTTCCGGAGGGCGCGGGGGCTGATGCCGACGAGCTCCTCCCCCTGCAGCTTCACCGAGCCGGACATCTCCGCACCGGGCGGCAGCAGCTGCATCAGCGCCTTGCCCATCGTGGACTTGCCGCAGCCGGACTCGCCGACCAGGCCGAGGGACTCACCCGCGGCGACGTCGATGGAGACGCCGTCGACGGCGTGCAGCATCCCTGCCGGGGTGCCGTAGGCGACGCGGAGGTCGCGGACGGACAGGACTGGTGTTGCGTCGGTCATCGGACGTCCCCTTCGGCCAGCACGGTCGACTCGGCGTCCAGCGGCTGCTCGCGGCGGTCGCCCGCGGCCTTCATCGCGGCGCGGGCCCCCTTCACCTTGCCCTTGAAGCCCTTCACGCGGAGCAACGGGTTGACGATGTCGTTGAGCCCCTCACCGATGAGCGAGAGCCCGGTGACGAGCAGCGTGATGGCCACACCCGGCCAGAAGGCGGTCCACCAGAAGCCGCCGACGGAGTCGGCAAGGCCCAGGTTGACGTCCAGCCCCCACTCGGCGGTGGGGAACTTGATGCCGTACCCGAGGAAGCCCAGCGCCGCCAGCGTCAGCACGGCATCGGCGGCGTTCAGGGTGAACAGCACCGGGATGGAGGACACGACGTTGAAGAAGATGTAGCGGAACACCACGGTCCGCCGCTTGGCGCCGAGCGAGCGCGCCGCCTCGACGAAGGGTTCCTCCTTGACCGACAGGGTGTGGTTGCGGATGACCCTGAAGTACTGCGGGATGTAGACGGTGCCGACGGAGATCGCCGCCGGCACGAACGGGGCATCGATGCCCCACTGCTCCAGCCGCAGCCGCAGCGCGAAGGCGATCAGGATGGCCAGCAGCAGCGACGGGAAGGCGTAGATCGTGTCCATGATCAGGACCAGGACGCGGTCGAGCCGGCCGCCGATATAGCCGCTGAACAGCCCGAGCGGCACCCCGATCAGCATGGCGAACGCCGTGGAGAACGCCACGACGAGGAACGCGATCCGCGCGCCGAGGATCACACGGCTGAGCACGTCGAACCGGGTGTCGGTGGTGCCGAACGGGTACTCGGCGCTGGGTGCGACCCGGGCCGGGATCTGGGCGTCCGGCGGGGCCCCGATGCAGGTGCCCGTCGCGCCGACGGTCGGGTCGAAGAACTCGTCGGGGCAGTACTGGCTCTCGCCGAAGGGCGCGACGCTGTCGGCGAAGACCGCCATGACGAGGAACACCAGCGTGATGACGGTGCCCGCGATCACGAGGTAGCGGGCACCCGGGTTGGCCCGCCGCCACGGCCGCAGCGCGTGTTCGATGCGGGCGCGGACGCCGCTGCGCGGGGACGCGGTGTCGGTCACGTCAGTCGTTCCGGTCTCGGTCGAGTCGGTCCGGGTGGGGTCAGGGGTTGCCATGTCAGTACCTCACCCGCGGGTCGATGAGCCCGTTGAGGATGTCGATCAGGAGCGAGGTCACGGTGATGAGCATGGCGATCACCGTCACCAGGACCTGCACGCCGACGTAGTCACGGGCGTTGATGAAGTCCACGAGCTTGCTGCCGATGCCCGGCCAGGAGAAGGTGGTCTCGGTCAGGATCGCCCCGCCGAGCAGCAGCGCGAACTGCAGGCCCATGATGGTGATGACGGGCACGAGGGCGTTCTTGAAGGCGTGGCGGAACAGCACCGGCCGTTCGTGGACGCCGCGGGCATGGGCGGACTCGACGTAGTCGGCGCGGAGCGTCTGCAGCATGTTGACGCGGACGAGCCGGATGAAGATGCCCGAGATCACGAGCCCGAGCGTCGCTCCCGGGAGGATCAGGTGCTTGAGTGCGGTGATGGCGAACTCGGAGTTGCCGGCCAGGAACCCGTCGAGGACGTAGAACCCGGTCGGCCCGTTGACCGGGACGATGCGCCCGCTTATCCGGTTGCCGGTCGGAAGCCATTTCAGCCAGACCGAGAAGATCAGCTGTGCCTGGATGCCCAGCCAGAAGACCGGCAGGGAGAAGCTGACGATGCCGAACAACCTGGCCGCCCCGTCCAGGGGCGTGTCTCGGAACCTCGCCGACAGCGCCCCGAGCACGATGCCGAGCGGGATCGCGATCAGCATCGCGACGATCGTCAGCTCGAAGGTCGCCGGCAGCACGTCGGCGAGCAGCTCGCTGGTGCTGCGCGGGTCGGTCAGCGGCTGCCCGAAGTCACCCCTCGCGAGGTCCGTCAGGTACTCCACGTACTGCACCGTGATGGGCCGGTCGACACCAGCCGCCTGCCTGGCCTGCTCGATGCGTTCCTCGCTGGCCCGACCGGCCAGCGACGCGGTGACGATGTCACCGGGGAGGATCCTGAGGAGGATGAACAGGACCGTCAGCAGCAGCAGCAGGAACACGGGCGCCAGGGCCACACGTACCGCGATGTACTTGCCGAGGCTGGATCCCGAGGTCTTCGTTGACATGGGCATGTCCTCGTGGGGGGAGTTGGCCGGTCCTGGGCCGAACCGGCCGGCGGGCGGATCATCGTACGGGACACAAAACACCGGCAGCCGGGCTCCGAGGAGCCCGGCTGCGGGCGTTCAGGTCACCTGGCTGGCTACTAGCTCAGGGAGAGCACGTAGAACCAGGTCTGCTGCGCGGCACCGAGGGTGTCCTCGACGCCCTGCACGCGCTCGTTGAAGTAGGCCTCCTGGCCCTCGGAGTACAGCGGGATGAACGGCATGTCGGTCGCCGCCAGCTGCTGGATCTCGTCGAAGATCTCGGCACGCTCCGGGGTACCCGGCTCGGCCTCCTGCTCCGCGGTGATCAGCGAGTCCATCTCCTCGGAACCGTAGAAGCCGATGAAGGTCTTCTCGGAGTGGTAGAAGGGCTCGATGTAGTCGTCGGGGTCCAGGTAGTCGGGGTACCAGCCGAGCAGGTAGATCGGGTAGGCACCGTCGTTGAGGTGGGTGGAGTACTCCGTGGCCCACTCGGAGGTGTTGGTGGTCACGTTGAACAGGCCGGACTCGTTGAGCGAGCGGCTGATGATCTCGGCCACCTCGGCCTGGTTGGTGTACCGGTCGGCCGGGTACCACAGCTCGAACTCGATCGGGCTGTCGGTGGTGAGCTCGACCTCGATGTCGGAGATGTGGTCAGCGGAGACGTCGAAGTTCTCGGGGATCATCGAGAACAGCGGGGACGCCTGGCCCTCGAAGGCCTCGTCGACGATGCGCTGGCGGTCGATGGTGGCGGCGACGGCGCGGCGGACGGCCGGGTCGTCGAACGGCGGCTGGGTGACGTCGACCACCATGTAGGAGGTACGACCACCGGCGTCGGTCAGGATCTCGATGCCCTCTTCGCCCTCGAGGGAGGACGTCTCGGTCGGGTCGAGGTCGTTGACGGCCATGTCGATCTCACCGGCAGCCAGGGCGTTGCGCATCTGGGTGGTGGACTCGTAGAACACGATGCGGACCGTGTCGATGGCGGGGGCCTCGCCCCAGTAGTCCTCGAAGCGCTCCAGCGTCATGGAGACGCCGGGCTGGTAGTCGGTCATCTGGTAGGGACCGGTACCCACGATCTGGTCGGAGACGATGTAGGACTCGGCCTCCTCCAGCAGGGTCTCGGCACCGGCGTCGTCGTCGGAGGGGGCCTCCAGCTTGGCGTCCGGCGCGGTGTAGACGTCGGAGTCCGACGGCAGCACCGTGGCCACGGTGTAGTTCAGGCGGGCCAGGAACGTGGAGTTCGGCTCGGAGATGGTGATGACGACGGTGTAGTCGTCGGGGGCCTCGATGGAGGTGATGGAGCCGATCAGGAACGACGCACCGTCGGGGTGCGCGATGTTCAGCGACCGGTTCAGCGACCAGACGACGTCCTCGGACGTCATCTCGCTGCCGTCCTGGAAGACGACACCCTGACGCAGGTTGAACGTGTAGGTCAGCCCGTCCTCGGAGATGTCGTAGGACTCGGCGAGGCCTGGCCCGATCTCGTTGGTCTCCGCGGAGAACTCCACCAGGCGGTTGGTGGTGTTGAACAGGATGTCGGAGGCCAGCTTCTCGTAGACGTCGGCCGGGTCGATGGTCGAGGGCTGCTCGGTGGTACCGAACACCAGGGTGTTGTCACCCGTGGGCTCGCCTTCGGCCGCGTCGTCCTCGGTCTCCTCCACCTCGTCGGCGGGCTCCTCCTCGGTGTCCTCGGCGTCCGCGTCGTCGGCGGGCTCCTCGGCGTCGGTTTCCTCGGTGTCGGACACGGTGTCGTCAGCGGTGTCCTCGGTGGACGATTCGCTGCCGCCACAGGCCGCTGCCGCGAGCGCCAGTACGGCGATGATCGCCAGCATACGCAACCACGATGCGCGCATGGGTGTTCCTCCCTTGGGTTGGAATGGGGGTGTGGCCAGCCGGTCGATCCGGATGTCGCTGTCGAGCGGCCTGGCCGGGGTGTGATCCGTTCGGACCACGAGCGCGGCTGAGTCTAGTCCAACGTACGACCGTTGTCGTACGACTCTCACCGGACCGGGTCCGCGCAGATGGAGTTGGTGCTTCGCGACGAGTTGACCATGTTCCTGCACGTCACGGCCAAGAACTTCGGCATCGCTTGACGCGCGGGACCGTGGCAGGGTTGGGAGGGCGCATGTCGAGGCCGATCCTGCGCAGGGGACCGGGCGCATCCACAGGGCGCCGAACACATCGACAGGGTGAGGAGAGCACGCGACGTGTCAGCAGGACCAGCGGCACCGGCGGTCGAAACCGTCGCCGCCACCTACAACCGGATCGAACAGCACGTCAGCGGGGTGGTGCAGGGCAAGCCACAGGTGATCCGCCTGGCGCTGATCGCCCTGCTCGCCGAGGGACACCTGCTGGTCGAGGACGTGCCCGGTGTCGGCAAGACGATGCTGGCCAAGTCGATCGCCCGCTCGATCGCCTGCTCGGTGCGACGCGTCCAGTTCACCCCCGACCTGCTGCCCAGCGACATCACCGGGACGACGGTCTACAACGCCGAGACCCACGACTGGGAGTTCAAGCCCGGCGCGGTGTTCGCCAACATCGTCCTCGGTGACGAGATCAACCGCGCCGGCCCCAAGACGCAGTCGGCGCTGCTGGAGGCGATGGAGGAGCACACCGTCACCGTCGACGGCACCACCCATGCGCTCGCGGTGCCGTTCATGGTGGTCGCCACCCAGAACCCCATCGAGCTGGACGGTACCTACGCCCTGCCCGAGGCCCAGCGCGACCGCTTCATGATGCGGGTGACGATCGGGTACCCCTCCTCCGACGCGGAGCTGCAGGTCCTCAACACCCACGGGGCCGGGGACGCCGCAGCGGCGCTGCAGCCCGTCGCCACCGCCCAGGAGATCGCCGGCCTCATCGACGTCGTCAAGCACCTGCACGCTGCCGACGCCCTGAAGGAGTACGTGGTCGGCATCGTGCGGGCAACCCGCGAGCATCCGGCGGTCGAGCTCGGCTGCTCCCCCCGTGCGGGTCTGGCGCTGCTGCGGGCGGGCCGGGCCGCAGCCGCCTGCCTCGGCCGCGACTACGTCGTCCCCGACGACGTCAAGGCGCTGGCCCCGCACGTGCTGTCCCACCGGCTGATCCTCACCCCCGACGCCCGCATGGCCGAGGTCACCCCCGAGTCCGTCATCGCCGACGTGCTCGGCCAGGTGCCCATCCCCCGCCGATGACCGTGTCCGTGCCCTGCTGCCCCGGGACCACCCGATGCTGACGGGCCGAGGGGTGTCGGTGGGCCTCGCGGCAGTCCTGTCGTGGTTGGTCGGCCGCATGCTGGGCATCGCGGAGCTCTACGCCGTCGCCGTGGCCAGCGGGGCCGTCCTCGGCCTCGGCGTGCTGTACGTGCGGCAGACCACGTCGTCGGTCGCCGCACGACGGCTGGTCGAGACCGACCGCGTCGTCGCGGGCGGCGAGGTGCACGCCACCATCGAGCTGCGCAACGACGGTCGCGTGCCGACCCCGACGTTGCTGGTCAGCGAGCACCTGCCCGAATCGCTGTGGGCCGCCGACCAGCCGCTGCCCGGGGAGGCCCGCTTCGTGATCGGCGGGCTTGGACCCGGGCGGGTCGCGACCGCGCCGTACCGGGCGCAGGCCGACGCGCGTGGTCGCCACGAGCTGGGTCCGGTCACCATCCGGATCCGCGACCCGTTCGGGGTCGCCGAGCGGATCCGCCGCTACACCGCGGTGCAGGACGTGCTGGTCTACCCCCGGATCGAACGGTTGCCCGACCAGCAGGTCTCCGGCACCCACATGGGCTCGGGGTCCAGCGACAGCCGACGGGTCTTCGCGACGGGCGACGAGTTCTACACGATGCGCGAGTACGTCCGCGGCGACGACCTGCGGATGGTCCACTGGCCCTCCACCGCCCACCGGCAGACGATGATGGTCCGCCAGATGGAGCAGCCGTGGCAGGCCCACGCGACGCTGCACCTCGACACCCGACGCGCCAGCCACACCGGCGGCCCCGACGGGACCCTCGAGCACGCCGTGTCCATCGCCGCATCGCTCGTCTACCACCTGGCCGACCGCGGCTACGCCATCCGGCTCGTCACCGACACCGACACCGGTCGTGGCGGCCCCCAGCCCTGGGCACAGAGCCTGGACCGCCTTGCGCTGCTCGACCCGTCCGACAACACCGGGATGGGGCCGTCGGTGGCCGCCACCCGCGGGGGCGAGGGCCTGTTCGTGTCCGTGGTGGGCGTGCCCGACGGCCGCGAGGACCCCAGCCACCATCCCGACATGCGTGCGCTGTTCGGCGTCCGCGGGTTCGGGCAGCGCCTGGCCTTCGTGACCGGGCCGCGGGACGACGACCCGCGGGCGATCCGGACCGTCCAGCTGCTCGTGGCCGCCGGCTGGCAGGCCACGCTGATCACCCCGGGCACCCCGCTGGCGCCACGCTGGGTCGAGCTGATGACGCCACGGTCGCGCCACGGTGCCCGGGCCGGAGCCACCGGATGAGCACCCCCACCCTGCGCCGACCCGCCTCCACCGCACGGCCGCCGTCCCTGCCCGACCCCTTCCCGACCTCGGGTCCGGCCGAGCACCGGCCGGTGTCGTCACGGCCCGCGGTGTCCGACGACCTGCTGACCCTCGGGTTGTCCCTGCTGGTGCTGGCCGCCCTGCTGCCGCTCCGCCGGGTCTTCATCGGCACCGAGTGGGTCCGACCGGTCATCGGCAGCGCCGTGCTGGCGCTGGGCATCGGCTGGGGGTCCCGCCGGCTGCGTGTCGGTCCGGTGACCCACCTGGCGATGTCGATCATCGGCCTGCTCGTCTTCGTGACGATCGCGTTCCTGCCGGCCACCGCGGCGGCGGGGCTGCTGCCGACGCTGCGAACCCTCGACGCGCTGCGGGACCTGTTCGTCTACGGGCTGGAGCTCGTCAGCCTGCGCCCCTCCCCCACCTTCGCCGAGGCCGGGCTGCTGCTGCTCGCCGTGACCGGCGTGTGGCTCATCGCCTACCTCGCCGACGGCATGATGTTCGTGCTGCGCTCACCGCTGGCGGCCATCACCGCCACCCTGGTGCTGTGGTGCGTGCCGCTGGCCGTGGCCCCCGGCGGGGAGTCGATCGTCGTCCCGTCCCTGGCGATGCTGGGCGCGGCCGGCCTGCTCCTGCTGCTCGGCAACGCCAACGCAACGGGCACCTGGGGCACACCGGTTTTCGCCGGTACCTCGTCGGCCCGGTCCGGTCCGGTCCCCCTGATGGGATGGGCGATGCTGACGGCCGCCGCGCTGTGCGGGGTCCTGCTGGCCGGTGCCCTCCCGGGGTTCCAGGAGCGCCCCGTCTACAACGTGCGGGGCGGCAGCGGCACGACGATCACGACCAACCCGATCGTCAACATCCGGGACCGCCTGGTCGCCACCAACACCGGCCCGGTCCTGCGCGTGGACGCCGACCGGCCCGTCTACATGCGCACCACGGCCCTCGACACGTTCAACGACCGCGAGGAATGGGGCATCGACGGCACCATCGGCGGCAGCAACGTGCGCGGGACCGTCGCCGACCCGCCGGCCATCCCGACCGAGACGGTGCAGGTCGAGGTCCTGATCGAGGGGATCGAGACCGGTGCGATCCTGGCCCCCACCCCGTACCTGACCACGGAGGTCGCGGGGTCACGGGCCAGCGACATGCGCTACGACGCCGACCTCGCGACCCTCACGGTCCCCGGTGACACCCCGCTGGTCCGGGGTGACCGCTATCGCGTCACCGCCTCGTTGCCGCAGCCCGACGCGGAGGTCCTCCGCGCGGTGCAACCCGATCCGAACAGCCCCCACACCGCCCTGCCGGCCAACGTGCCGCAGCTGGTCAACGACCTCGCCGAGCAGATCGTCGCGGAGGCAGGCGCGACCACGATGTTCGACCGTGCCCTGGCCATCCAGAACCACCTGCGGACGTGGAGCTACTCCACCCAGCCGCAGCTCGGCAACGGCAGCACCTTCATCGAGCGCTTCATCAACGGCCAGCAGGGGTACTGCGAGCAGTTCGCCGGGACCATGGCCGTGATGCTCCGCACGATGGGCATCCCGAGCCGCCTGGCGGTCGGCTACACCCCGGGCACGCAGGGCGACGACGGACTGTGGGAGGTCACCAACGCCAACGCCCACGCCTGGGTCGAGGTCGACTTCGGCGACCTGGGCTGGGTGGCGTTCGAGCCGACGCCCCGCACCGACGGCAACGTCCTGGTGCCCGACGGCGAGTCGGTGGTCCCGACCCGGACCGTCGCGATGGCGCAGGCCGAGGGCGAGGGTGTGCCCGACCCGGTCGGCCCCGGCGAGCTGCCGCAGTCCCGGCAGACCGAGGACCCGCGCACGGCGGAGGATCCGCTGGTACCGCTCGGCAGCGAGGCCCCCGCGAGCGTCGGGTCGGGGTCGGGCGGCGCCGAGGACGGTGGGGTGCCGTGGCTGCTGGTCCTGCTCGCCCTCGCGGGCGTGGGCGTCGTGGCCCTGATCGGCGCACGTGGCCGCATGGCCCCGCAGCGCCCACCGGAGGAACGCATCGAGCGTGCCCGGCTGCGGGCCGAGCGCGTCGGTGCGGCCGTCGGGCGTGCCCGTCGGACCGGCGAGACCGACGCCGAGTACTTCGTGCGGCTGGCCGACGGGCATCCGTCGGGGGCGGCCCTCGCGGGACCCTCGACGCGGGCGGACTTCGCGCCGGCCGTCACCGTGGCCGACGCGCGTACCGCCGAGGGCGCAGCGGGCACCATCCGGTCACGACTGCTGGGCCGGGCCAGCCGGACCGCACGGGCCCGGCTGGCGATCCTCGAGGCGCTCAGCCGTTGAGGATCCGCATGGCGCCTGCCGGATAGCGGTCACCCGCGGCCACGCCCATGGGCGCGATCCGGTCGAGGGCCGCGAGGTCGTCCCCGGTCAACGGCACCTCGAGGGCGGCGACGTTCTCGCTGACCCGCTCCGGCCGGGTCGTGCCGGGGATCGGCACGATGTCCTCACCCTGTGCCAGCACCCAGGCGAGCGCCAGCTGCGCCGGTGTCGTGCCCTTCGTCTCCGCGAGGGCGGTGACGGCGTCCACGAGGTCGAGGTTGCGCTGCAGGTTGTCACCCCGGAACCGCGGGTTGGACCGGCGCCAGTCGTCCTCGGCGAGGTCCTCCAGCGAGGTGATGGTGCCCGTCAGCATGCCTCGACCGAGCGGGCTGTAGGCCACGAGTCCGATGCCGAGCTCGCGGATGGCCGGCAGGATCTCGGCCTCGATGTCGCGGGTCCACAAGGAGTACTCGGTCTGCAGCGCGGTGATCGGGTGGGTCGCGTGGGCACGTCGGATGGTGTCGGCCGAGGCCTCCGACAGGCCGAGGTGGCGGACCTTGCCGGCCGTGACGAGCTCGGCCATCGCGCCGACGGTCTCCTCGATGGGCACCGACGGGTCGACGCGGTGCAGGTAGTAGAGGTCGATGACGTCGGTGCGGAGCCGCGACAGGGAGGCGTCGCAGGCCCGCCCGACGTACTCGGGACGGCCGTCGGGGCTGCGGCCCTCGATCTCGAGTGAGTAGGCCCCGAACTTCGTGGCCAGCTGCACGTCGTCACGGTGCGCGGCGAGCCACCCCGACAGGAGCTCCTCGTTGGTGCGGGGACCGTAGATGTCGGCGGTGTCGAACAGGGTGATGCCCTCCTCGAGGGCACGGTCGAGGGTCCGGAGGCTGCGGTCGCGGTCGACGGTCCCGTAGGCGAAGGTCATGCCCATGCAGCCGAGGCCGAGGGCGGAGGTGGACATCGTGGACAGTGTGGTTCGGTGCATGTCGGGCAGTCTTGTCGTCGGATGCTGCGCCATCCATGCCGGTCGTCGATCATCGATGCCCCCGACGCATCGATCGGGACGACTTCTCCGCGACGCGGGGGGCGTACGATGTCCGGCGTGGAGCTCGATCTGGGGTTGGTGCGGACCTTCGTGGAGGTGGCCGACACCGAGCACTTCGGTCGGGCAGCAGGACGGCTCCACCTGGCCCAGTCCGCCGTCAGCCGGCGCATCCAGCGACTGGAGTCCCAGCTCGGGGTCGCCCTGCTGGAGCGCACCAGCCGCTCGGTCGTGGTGACCGACGCGGGCAAGACCTTCCTCGCCGACGCGCGGGCGCTGCTGGTCGCGGCCGAGGCCGCGCGACGGCGGCTGACCGCCCACCAGCGGCTGGAGGTGGCGTTCGTGCCCGGGGTCAGCCCGAGTCCCGTGGTCGCCGCGCTCCGGGCGGACGGCCACGAGCCGGACATCGGCATGCGTCGCGTGCAGTGGTACGAGCAGGGCGACGTGCTCAGGACCGGCGCGGCCGACGTGCTGCTGGGACGCCTGCCCATCGTCGGGGAGGGGCTCCGCGTCGAGCCGCTGTGGACGGAGTCACGCATGGTGCTGCTGCCCACCAGCCATCGGCTGGCCCGTCGATCGACGGTGCAGCTGGCCGAGCTGGCCGACGAGCCGATGGTGCGTCATGACGGGCCGGTGGCGGTCAGCTGGGACGCCGAGCACAACATCGACCCCAGGCCCGACGGCAAGCCGGTGCCGACCGGGCCGATCGTGCGGACCCTCGAGGAGAAGCTGGAGTACGTCGCGACGGGGGTCGCCCTGACGATCCTGCCGTCGTCGGTGTCGACGTTGTTCGAGCGAGACGACCTCGTCGTCGTCCCCGTCGTGGATGCGCCCCCAGCCACCGTGGCGCTGGCGTGGAACGATGATCGTCAGCGCCTGCCGGCCCGCGATGCCTTCCTGGCCGCAGCCCGGGCGATGGGACGCTAGGCCCGGTCGTCCCCGTCGTCGGAGTGGCGCCGTCCCTCCATGTACCGGCTGAACCCTCCCTTGAGCTGCCCGCCGAGGTTGCTGTCGCGATCCTCGCCCAGCGTCTTGAGCTGGTTGCCGGCTGCCACGGCGCTGACGAGCATCAGCACGAACCCGGCGAAGGCCACGAAGGGCCCCCACGGGTTGATGGCGATGGCCAGCAGCATGACCAGTCCCACGACCAGGCCGATGATCGCGTAGCGCAGGCGGACACGACCGAGGCTCGCGGGGGTCCGACGGATGCGCTTGACGAACTTGGAGTCCTCGTTGGCGAGCTGGGACTCGATCTCGGAAAGGATCTGTTGTTCTCGATCCGAGAGGGGCATGGTGGCGGTCTCCGCTGGGGTGGGTGGGTGTGTCCGCAGCCGCATGGATCGGCGTCGGAGGCGTGGACCGATTGTGGCCCACCAGCGCCCGTGGCGCAGCCCCATTGTGACGCTGGCTGCACCACCGGGCCAGCCCGGGCCGAAACTCTGAACGCTATTCAGTACGTGGGGCGTCGGTCAACGTCCGGTGAACGCCGGGGGACGACGCTGCATCGCGGCCGTCGCGGCCTCGACGAAGTCCGCCGAGGCGAGGCATGCCTGCTGGTGCTGGCGCTCCGCGGCGAGCATGTCCTCGCGCTGCGCACGGTAGGACCGACGGAGCAATCCGGGGACGGCGCCGATGGCGACCGTGGGACCGGCGGCCAGCTCGGCAACGAAGGCACGGCTGGCCTCGTCGAAGTCCTCGGCGGGCAGCACGCGGTCGACGAGCCCCCACGCCAGGGCCGTGGCGGCATCGACCCGGCGGGCGGTCATCGACATGTCCGCCGCACGGCCCAGGCCGACGACCCGCGGCAGGCGGGTCAGGCCACCGAGGTCGGGGACGAGCGCCCACTTGGCCTCCAGCAGCGCGATCTCGGCATCCGGCGCGGCGAGCCGCATGTGGGCCGCGAGGGCCAGCTGGCAGCCCGCCCCGAAGGCGACCCCCCGGATGGCGGCGACGACGGGCACGGGCAGGTCCTCCAGGCCGGTGAACGCCTGCTGCAGGTAGGCGATCCAGTCGTCGGCGGGGGTGTCGCCCGAGGCCTGCTGGCCGAAGAGGCTGACATCGAGCCCGCTGGAGAACGCCCGCCCCTCGGCACGGACGAGGACCGCCCTGACCGTGCCCGCGTCGATGGCCTGGCGTGCCCGATCGGTGGCGTCGTGCAGGCCGTCGAAGACCCCCTGGTCCATCGCGTTGAGCTTGTCGGGGCGGTTCAGCGTGACGGTGCCGACACCATCCTCGGCGGCCTCGAACACAACGCGATCACTCATCTGGGGGCTCCTCGGGACGGGGGCGCCCGAGACTACCCCCGAGCCGTGGGACGGACCCCATCGGGGCCGTCCCGCCCCCTCGGGACGGCCCTACTCGTCCAGCAGCGCGCCGCGGGTGACCGACCCGTCACCGAACCGATCGCGGGCGGAGTCCGCGGCCCGTTCCAGCTGCTGCCACCGGTCGTCGGCGGTCATGCTGAGCTGGCGGGCCGCGCCAGCGGGCACGAGGTTGGTGACGCGCACCCCGACCAGCCGGACCCGGACCCGTTCCAGGCGGAGGGCGTCCAGCAGCTGCGCGACGGTCCGGTGCAGCTGGGTGGCGTCGTCGAGGGGGCGATCCACCGTCTTGCTGCGGGTGATGGTGGAGAAGTTGGCGTACCGCAGCTTCAGGGTGACGGTGCGACCGGCGACCCCGTGCTTGCGCAGCCGGCGCGACACCTTCTCCGACAGGCGCAGCAGCTCGCGTCGCAGGACGTCGGGGTCGTCGATGTCGGCGTCGAAGGTCTCCTCGGCCCCCATGCCCTTGGTCGACTCGTGGCGCGACACCGTCCGCGGGTCCCGGGCCATCGCCAGGTCGGCGATGTGGGACGCCCCGACCTCACCGACGATGCGCACCATCGTGTCGCGCGGCACCGCCCGCACCTCCGCGACGGTACGGATGCCGAACTTCTCCAGCCGTTCGGCGGTCCTGGCGCCGACACCCCAGAGGTCGCGCACCCCGAGCGGCGCGATGTAGTCCAGCGCCGCCTCGGTCGGCAGGTGGAGCAGGCCGTCGGGCTTGGCCTTGCCCGACAGCAGCTTGGCGAGGAACTTGTTGTGGGCCACGCCGACGCTTGCCGGCAGCCGCAGCTCCTCGCGGATCCGTTCGCGCAGCATCTCGCCGATGGTGACGGGTTCGCCGAACAGCCGGATGCTGCCGCTCACGTCGAGGAACGCCTCGTCCAGCGACAGCGGCTCGACCATCGGGGTGACCGATTCGAAGATCTCTCGCAGCTGGGCGGACACCTCGCCGTACAGGTCGAAGCTCGAGCCGACGACCACGGCGTGGGGGCACAACCGCAGCGCCCGCGCCATGGGCATCGCCGAGCGGATGCCGAAGGCCCGCGCCTCGTAGGACGCGCTGGCCACCACGCCGCGTCCGCCGGTACCGCCGACGAGGACCGGCCGTCCGGCCAGCTCGGGGCGTTCGCGGACCTCCACCGACGCATAGAAGGCGTCCATGTCGACATGGAGGATGGGTTCAGCGATGGACATGGCGACCCCCCATTGTGCGTGTCGGGTTCCCGATTCGGGACTCGTCACGGATTTCTCCTACAGACGGGGTCCCGGCGTACCGACACCTCAACCACCGCTGCTTCTCCGTTCGCCAGGCCCCTACTCCATGCCGTCCTCCGTTCCCGCATCCGTCGACCGACGGACGCTCGCGCGCACCGCGGGCCTGCGACAGATCCATGTGCCGCGCCTGGAGGAGGTGGACCGTCGACGGGCACAGCTCTGGGGGTTGTCGTTGCTGGTCGCCGTCGGCGTGCCCGCGATCATGGTCGCCGTGGGACTCGATGGGCTGCCCGACGTCCTCCGACAGACCGTCGACCTGCGCACGGCACGGCTGGCGATGCTGGCGATGCTGGTCGTCGTCATGGGCTATGTCGCCGAGCGGGAGATCACCCTGCGCCGCCTGACCTCGCTGCTGGTGGAGGAGCGCGTGATGACGGCGTCGCTCGTCAACCGCGTCGAGGAGCTGAACCTGCTGCTCCACGCCACCCGGGCCATGAACGCGGCGCTGGACCTGCCGCACGTGCTGGCGGAGATCTCGCGTTCCGCCGCGGGCCTGCTTCGTGCCGAGTCGGTCGTGCTGTACCTGCTGGACGGCTCGCGTCCCGACCAGCTCGCAGCCGTCGCCGTGCACGGCCCCGCGGGTGTCGACGTCGGGACCGTCGAGCCGGTGGATGCCGGCCTCGCGGGCCGAGCCATGCGCGAACGCGATGCCCTGCTGTCCACCGAGGACCATCCCCGCGGCCGTCGGACCGGGGTCACGGGTGGGATGATCGCCGTGCCGATGGAGGTGCGGGGGCAGCTGGTCGGGGTGCTGCAGGTGGCGGCGGGCACGGCCCGCGAGGCCTTCACCGAGTTCGACCTGCGGGGCGTATCGGTCTTCGCCAACGCCGCGGCCGCCGCCATCGCCAACGCCCGGTCCTACGAGGACCAGCTCGGCCGTGTGGCCAGCCTGCTGGATGCCGACCAGGCCAAGGACGAGTTCCTGACGCTGGTCACCCACGAGCTGCGGACGCCCCTGACGTCGATGATCGGCCTGCTGAGCACGATGTCGACCCGGGCCTCCTCGCTGACCCCCGACCAGATCACTGAGTTCGCCGGCATCGCCCAGACGCAGGGCTGGCGCCTCGACCGGCTGATCGGCGACCTGCTGGACTCGTCCCGGTCCCAGCGGCGCGCCCTGGAGATCCATCCGGAGATCACCCCCGTCGATCGTGTCGTGCGCTCGGCCGTCCGCGCGATCGACCAGTCGACCCCCGATCGTGCGGTGCGCTGCGAGGTGCCAGACGGCCTCGTGCGCGTGCTCGACTCCGACGTGCTGCTCCGCATCGTCGACAACCTGCTGTCCAACGCCCTGAAGTACACGCCGGCGGACTCCCCCATCACCGTGCGGGTCTCGGAGGAGGCCCGTGGGCTGCGCATCGACGTGGTGGACCACGGCGAGGGGATCGACCCAGCCATGCGACGGGCGCTGTTCGACAAGTTCACCCGGGGGGCCGACCCCTACGAACGTGGCGGGTTGGGCCTCGGGTTGTACGTGGTCCAGGCGCTGGCCGAGGCCCACGCCGGCCGGGTCGAGGTGACCGAAACACCCGGGGGTGGCGCCACGTTCAGCGTCTGGCTGGCGGCGTGGTCGTCGATGGAGCAGGCCCCGGCGGTTGCCGCCGAGTGAGCCCTCGGGCGTCGGTTGCCCGGGCGCAATGAAATCGTTCCCCACCCCGGCCCCACGCTCTTCTACGCTGCATTCACCGCGTGGGAGCAGAACAGAGGGGACGGCATGTCGAACAACCCGTGGCAGGGGCCTCCCGGCCAACCCGGACAGGGTGGTCCGCAGGGCTGGCAGCAGCCACCCGGGCAGGGCGGGCAGCCCGGGTGGGGCGGCCAACCGGGCCCGCAGGGACAACCCGCACCTCCGAGCCAACCCGGCCCCCCGGCACAGCCCGGCTGGGGCGGCCAGCCCGGCTATCAGGGCCAGCCCGGCTACGGCAGTCAACCCGGCTACGGCGGCCAGCCCGGACCCGCGGGATTCCAGGGTCCCCCGGGACTCGGTGGTGGGGGTGGATGGCAGCCGCCGAAGAAGCCCCTGATCCAGCGACCGGCGTTCTTCGTGCCGCTCGCGTTGGTCCTGATCGTCGGGGTCGGCGTGATCGTGTTCCTGCTCGCCCGTGACGGCGGGGACGGCGAGGTCGCCCTCGGCGAGGGAACCGACGCGACGCAGGACGAGGGCCAGGACGGCGGGCAGGACGAGACCGACGACCTCGTCGACGCCATGTCGTCGGTGGAGCCGACCGAGGCTGCCAACGCCGGCAGCATGGCCGAGTCGATGACCGATGCGCTGGCAACCCCCGATCCCGAGGCGGCGCAGACCGAGGCCGTGCGCCCCGAGCCGCTCGGCGCGATGCCCGAAGCACCGCCCGAGCCGGCCCCGTTCGAGCCAGCCGCCACTCCCCTGCCCCAGCCGATGCAGGACGCCGGGATGAGCGACGGCGACCTCAGCGACCTTCGGGCCATCGCGCTTCCGGTCGCGCCGTTCCAGGAGGCGACGCTCGACGTCGGCGTCGACCAGGTCGCGGTCGTCGTCTTCGACCTCCAGGTCGGTGACACCGTCAGCGTGAGCGCCGTCGGCGGGCAGGACCCCGACCTGTTCGTGTTCGGGCCCGACGACGCCCTCGTCATCGAGGACACGATGATGGGACCGGGCTCCAACGCCCTGGCCAACGTCATCTCGGCCCCGGTGGCCGGGCAGTACCTGGCCGCTGCGCTCAACGCCACCGGTGCCCCCGGGCAGATCTCGATGACGTTGCAGACCTTCGCGGAGTTCGAGCTGCTCGACGTGCCCAGCGGCACGGTCGCCCCGCAGGACATCACCACCTTCGAGCTCGAGGCCTTCGCCGGGGAACGGATCCACGTGCTGGTGGCCTCGTCCACGTTCGTGCCGACGATCGGTATCGGCCAGAACGGCGACATCCTGGCGTTCGGCAGCATCGTGGCCGACAACGTCCAGCTGGTGGAGCTCGACGTGCCCGCCGACGGGTTCTTCGACGTGGTCGTCTTCGGCAACGACACCGGCGGCAGCTTCGTGATGTACACGACCGTGCAGGTCGGCGGCTGAGTCGGTGAGCCGGCCGGACGTGGCCGGACGTCCCGGACCGACATCCGGGTGGTGCGTGGGGGCGTCATCCGGATGGGTCGCCGGGCAGCGAGGCCATCGTCGGGGACCGGCCGGGAGCGGCACGCGGGGCGGGGCCGAGCCGGGGCGGGGGACGGTCGACACCTACCGACCCGCCGATCCGCCGGAGGAGTGCCACAGCTTCCGTGGTGGCTCGGGGTTGCTGGCCCGGTCGGGGTCGGCGTTGTCGGGGTGGCGTGGGTCGTTGCGCGACAGCCGCCGGGTGTCCCCCGGATCGACACCGGGATGCCGGCCCGCCGGGTCTGCCCAGGTCGCCCCGTTGGGACCGATGCGCGACGGACGACCCGGGGCATCGTCGGTGTCCTGTGGCCGGTAGGGCACCGTCTCGACCATCTGCAGGTGCTCCCCCTCACGGCCGGGCATGACGATGCCCGACCGGCCGGCGGCGCCGCGGATGGTCTCCGACGGGGCCCCGTCCCCGAAGTCGCGGTGGCCCTGGTCGGTGGGGCGACCCTGCTCGGCCAGCGCCTCGTCCAGCCAGCCCTGCTGCCATGCCGTCATCAGGCGCCGCATGTCCCAGGCCCGGTCGGCGGTGACGGTGACCCCCCGCCTGCCGGTGCGGTGCACGACCCCCTCCACCACCAGCAGCCAGGTGTGGAAGACCGTCCAGGCGCAGCGGTCGTGCACGGACTCGAAGAAGGTGGCGTCGCCGATGCCGGTGGCGTCGTCGAGGGACAGGAAGATGATCCGCTGGCCCGACTTCACCGGCGGGGTCTGGGTGGCGACCTTGACCCCGGCGATGCGGACGCGCTGGTTCTCGCGGCAGTCCAGCAGGTCGCTTGCCCGGGTGACCCCGACGGTGTCCAGCAGCGTGTCGTAGAAGGTGACGACATGGCGGGTGGCGTCCATGCCGACGACCTCAAGCTCCGCCCGGACCCGTTCGCTGGCGCGGTACTCCGGCAGGCCGGGCGCCTCGGCGGGGGCGAGCAGGCCCAGCTGGATCGGCTGCTCGGGCTTGCGGGGGTCGTGCCGCTTCAGCCCGCTCCACCGCTCCCCCACCTCCAGCAGCAGGTCACGCCGCGTCTTGACCCGCCCCCCACCCCCGACCATCAGGCCCTTCACACTGGGGGCTTCGCCCCCAGACCCCCGGCCCTCCGTCCGGTCCTCACCCCTCGCGTGGACGCTCGGGGTTCGATCCTCCTTCAGGCCCTTCACACTGGGGGCTTCGCCCCCAGACCCCCG